>CAZNWW010000455.1:0-4036 GCA_964576155.1 uncultured Myxococcales bacterium
GATCTCCCTCGTAACCACCTTCCTGACGCCGCCGGTGGCCCGTGCCCACCTCACCGCTTTCGCGCTGAAGGTCCGGCCCCCTGGGCGCTGGCCCGAGGGGCTCTCGAGCCCTGGCGCCGGGGCTCGATTCCGGCGCCTCCTCGGGACCTGGATCCTCGCCGTCTTCGGCTTGTTCGGGAGCCTCTTCGGCACCGGTATGCTGTTACTGGGACCCCGCCTCGCGGGCGGTCTGGTCCTGGGGACGGCGCTGGCAGCGTTCGTCATCGCCGCTCGGCTCGGTGAAAAACTGTCATCCTGAGTGGAGCGAAGCGAAACCGAAGGATCTCAGGCCTTGCTTTGCATCACCTGAGGTCCCTCGGCTGCGCTCGGGATGACAGATCGGTTGTGTTCCCGTCAGATGACGGGATCTCTACTCGTCGAAGAGCCAGGTGGAGAGGTAGCGCTCACCCGAGTCCGGGATCACGACCACGATCAGCTTGCCCTCCATCTCGGGCCGCGCCGCTACCTTGAGGGCGACGGCGATCGCCGCACCGGCGGAGATCCCCACCAGGAGTCCCTCCTCACGAGCCGCTCGTCGGGCAGCAGTACCGGCCTCATCCTCATCCACGGTGATGATTTCGTCGACGAGGTCCATCTCGAGGACCTTCGGGATGAAGCCCGCACCGATGCCCTGGATCTTGTGGGGACCGGGCTGGCCGCCAGAGAGGACCGGGGATCCCACCGGCTCTACTGCGATGGACAGGAACGAGGGCTTGCGCTTCTTGATCACCTCGGAAACGCCGGTGATGGTGCCGCCGGTGCCGACGCCGGAGACGAGGACGTCGGCCTCGCCATCGGTGTCGTTCCAGATCTCCTCCGCAGTGGTCTCCCTGTGGATCATGGGGTTCGCCGGGTTCTCGAACTGCTGGAGCATGATGGCGCTCGGGGTCTCTTCCACGATCTCCTGTGCCCGGCTGATGGCCCCCTTCATGCCCTCGGCTGCCGGAGTGAGGACCAACTCAGCTCCGTAGATCTTGAGCAGGCGCCGTCGCTCGATGCTCATGGTCTCGGGCATCGTGAGGATCAGTTTGTAGCCCCGCGCCGCCGCCACGAAGGCCAGGGCGATCCCGGTGTTGCCGCTCGTGGGCTCGACCATCACGGTGCCGGGACCGATCAGGCCCTGCTTCTCCGCCTCGCGGATCATGGAGAATCCGAGCCGGTCCTTCACGCTGGATGCAGGGTTGTAGTACTCGAGCTTGGCCACGACCCGGCCAGGCAGTCCCGCGGCCAGCTTGCCCAACTCCACCAGGGGTGTTCCGCCCACCAACTCGACCACGTTGTTGTAGATCTTCGCCATCACGGCCTCCCTTCGGTCCTTTCCGGCTCAAATTACCCTTGGTCAGATGTGGTACATCGGCGAGCCGGCGGCTTCCTTCTTGAGCATCTGCTTCGACAACTCGCCCACGGTCACACCTTCCATATGCTTCTCGATCAACTCTGCAAGGTCCTGCCACAGATCGAGGGTGACGCAGATATCCTTGCGCCCACAGGGCTTTCCGCTCGCGTCACAGTCCACCAGGCGGATCGGTCCTTCGAGCGCCCGCACCACGTCCGCAACGGTGATCAGCTCTGCGCTGCGGCCCAGCATCACGCCACCCTTGGCGCCGCGCTGGCTGCGCAGGAGGCCAGCCTCCCGAAGCCTCCCGAAGATAGCGTCCAGGTACTTCCTGGAGACCTCCTGACGACGCGCTATGGACTCGATGAGGATTGGTCCTTGTCCTTCGCGCGCAGCAAGGTCTACCAACGCACGGAGCCCGTAACGGGTCTTCGTCGAAAGGCGCATCTACCACCCCTATGCTATCAACATTGTGGAATATGAGTGAACCCGGTGGGGAAGTCAAGAGGATGTCCAACGAATCAGGTCACCAGTCGGTCGATGAAAATTTCGTGGACATCCTGGACCAGGTGATCAACGTCGGTGCAGGCCACCAGCATGGTCACGGAGAGGGGCGCGAAGAAGACCTGGTGGATCAGGTGCCGGTGCTCGTTCAGAAAAGCAGTGATGCGCCGAAGCGCGTCCGCGTCCTCCGCTATGCCGGCCCCGACGAGGGTCACCGTGCCGATGTCCCGGCGGATGTTCACCGCGTCACCGAAGCGCTCTCTCATGCTTTCCACGAGTGCGTCCGCGCTGGAGAGCTGCTCCGGAGCAAAGAGGAAGGTCGCTCCCTGGGTCCCTTCGAGGCTCACGTGGGAGAGGTAGGGCAGGACGCCCTCCTCCCCGAGCGCGGTGAGACACTCGAAGATCGACGCCTCCTCTCGTATCCCTCCGCTGAATTGCACGTAGACGATCTCTTTTCGGCCGGTGACCCCGGCGAAGCGCCGGTCCGAATGATCCTGGTCCACCCGCACCACCGTCCCCGGTGCCTCTGGAGCGTGGGCGGCCTTCGCGTAGAGGGCCACGCCGTGGCTGCGTGCGTATTCGAGGGCGTCCGCAGCCAGCACTCTCGCCCCGGCCTTGGAGAGGGTCATCATCTCGTCCGCGGAGATCTCGTCCAGCCGCTTGGCGCCGGGGACCACCCGTGGATCCGCGGTATAGACCCCGTCCACATCCGAATAGATCTCCGCTGCTTCGGCCTTGAGGGCCGCGGCCAGCGCGATGGCTGTCGTATCCGAGCCCCCGCGGCCCAGGGTTGTCACCTCCCGTTTGTAGGAGGTCCCCTGGTACCCCGCTACGATGACGATACGCCCCCGCTCGAGCTCGTCCTGGATCCGATAGGGACGGACTTCGACGATGCGCGCGTTGAGGTGGCTGTCGCTGGTGACGATTCCGCTCTGTGACCCGGTGAACGAGATCGCCTCGTGGCCCAGCTCATGAATCGCCATGGACAGAAGGGCCATGGTGATGCGCTCACCCACGGTCAGGAGCATGTCCAGCTCCCGCCCTGCGGGCTCCGGCGTCACCTGCCGGGCGAGGGCCAGGAGCTCGTCCGTGGTCTTTCCCATCGCAGAGACCACCACCACCACCTGGTTTCCGGCCTCCTTGGTTCGGACGACGTGCGCGGCAACCCCGCGGATCTGCTCGATATCCGCAACCAATAAACCCCCATACTTCTAAACAATAACAAACAAACTACAACCCCCTCGGGGCCTAATCCTATCACGAAGATACAGGTTGACAAGGCGCGGCCCTCGGTCATAGTTTGGAGGACGGAACGACTTGGTCTCACGGGAGAAATCCATGGCGAACCAGTCCTGCCCGCGCTGCGGCACGGAGGCCCTGCCGGAATACAAGTTCTGCTTGAAATGCGGAGCCCCACTCTCTGGCGGTGATGCCGATGCATCCGGCGGCTCGGCGACCTCCAAGGCACGTCTGATCCTGATCAAGGGAGAGGGCGGGGACACCGCGTCCTACACCCTCGGCGGACGTGAGCACATCTGCGGCCGCACCAACGGCATCGTCCTCTTCCCCGACGATGAGACGGTCTCCCCGCAGCACTCGAACTTCTTCTATCAGGAAGGTCGGCTCTACCTGAAGGACATGGGCTCTCTCAACGGCACCTACTTCCGTGTCACCGAGCCGATCTTCCTTCGCGAGGGTGACATGTTCATCACGGGCGAGGAGGTCCTGATCTTTCACGACGGCCTCGGCAATGTCCCCCAGGAGAAGGACAAGGAAGGCACCACCTTCTTCGGGACGCCCACGGGTGGGAGCTACTTCATCCTCCAGCAGATCCTCTCGGGAGGGAAGCCCGGCGCGGTCTACAACGCTCGCAAGACCACGGTGACAATCGGTCGGGAGAGCTGCGACTTCTCCTTTCCGGACGACCGCTTCATGTCCCACCGCCACGCTACTGTCGAGTACAAGGGCGACAAGGTCGTCCTCTCCGATGCCGGCAGCCGCAACGGGACCTTCTTCCGGCTCCGTCCCGGGGAGGAGAAGGCTCTCCAGGACGGCGACTTCCTGTTCATCGGGAGACAGCTTCTAAGAGTCAGCCTGTAGGGCCTGGACCTCAGGGTTCCTTGCGTCGGACGGGCCGTGGCGGCCGCTGGTGAGCCG
>CAZNWW010000456.1:0-4029 GCA_964576155.1 uncultured Myxococcales bacterium
AGAAGTGTCACCTATGTGCCCGGTCTATTCTGTTACCCATGTCCCGGGTTGCACAGTACCGCCTGAAAGGCGGCATCCGATCGGAGAATTGGACCCCCCGGAAGGGGCCCGGACGGAATGGCCGCCGGTCTGCGACCGGTATCAGGGAAATTAATGGCAAATGGCAAATGGCAAATGGCAAATGGCAGATGTTTCCAGATCCGGACGCTACGTTCATCCTGAAACTCGAGACAGAGGAGTCCCCGTTGATCCGGCTCAGGCGCCTCCGTACAATGGAAAACGTAAAACCCATCAAGGGAAAAATAATCCGATGAAGCCCCTGCTCGTCATCATCGCTCTCGCTGCGATCGCAGTAGCCAGCTGCGACGCCGGCGACACCTCGCCCGCACCCGACGCCGTCACCGAGGACACCCCCCAAAGCATCGTCCCAAAGGAGATCATCACCGGACACGACACGATGGTCGTGGATCAGGGGCCGGACTGTGCAGAACTCTGCACCTACTGGGGGCGGGAGTGCGGCGTCATCAACGGCTGCGAGTGTGGGACCTGTGAAGATGGTGAAGCGTGCATGGAGGAAGGATGGTGCATAGACTACGGAGGAGTCTGTGCCTCGGATGGCCAACCATACGGAATGTGGAGACAACGGATACGGCGGCTCCTGCGGCGAATGCCCACCCGGGCCCCACTGGTCATGCCAGGACAACAAATGCGTCTGCACCCTCGATTGCGCCGACCGCATCTGCGGCTCTGACGGCTGTGGTGGATCCTGCGGAACCTGCGACGATGGTCTCGTTTGCCATGCCCCGGACGGCCTGTGCTACCCAAAATGCGACTTTGAAAACACCACCTTCGACGGCCTCGCCTTCCGCGTCGACTCCCTGAACTTCAGCGGCACCGCCACCGAGGGGAACGCGTTGGATGTGGACCTTGATCCAGGCACCTGTACACCAACCCCATCTTGTGACGGAGGCCTGGACAATGCGTTCGCCGAGATCGTGAAGAACTTCGAGCAGTACTCGGACTTCTCCGCCGCATACGCCTCAGAGATCCAGAAGGGCGAGCTGGTCCTGCTGATCGAACTCGACCAGATCGACGGCGACTACATCGGCGCGATCAACCTCTTCCACGGTCAATCGAGCGCTCCCTTGGATGAATGCGACTGGCAGAGTCCAGACTGTGCGTTCAGTATCGACGAGGAATCAATGCACATTCCGACCTGTGGACCAACGATGCGATTCGAGGAGGTCTCGGTCGCCGGGAGTATACTCGAAGCATGGGGCGATGGCGCACAGTTCCTCCTGAACCTCCCGCTCTCCGAGGATGGCTTCATCCCGCTTCACGTCGAGGCCGCTCGCCTCCGTACAACATGGCAGCCCGGTAGTGCCGACCTCGACGACGGAATCCTCGCCGGTGCCATCCACAAGCAGGCTCTCCTAGACTCCCTCGCGTTCCTTCCTCCGGAGCCGTTCCCTGTCTCCCCGGAGTTGTTCCAGGGGATGATGGACATGTTCATGGTCACGGACATCGACCTGGACGGGGACGGCGAGTTGGACGCGACTTCCGTCGCTTTCACGTTCTCCGCAGTCGGGGCGACGATCTCCGGAGTCGCAACGCCGTGAGGAACAAAGTCGGGCCTGTACCCAAAGAGGATCTCGCCAATTGACTTGGAGCCGAACCGCCGCTAGGCTGCGGTCCTTCGGACCGGAACCGGCCGCATGGGCCACGAGCGAGGAGATACGATGCCGATAAGCGAAAGTATCCTGGAGGTCATCGGCGGAACCCCGATGGTGCGGCTGCAGCGGGTGGTGACCCCGGGTGCCGCCGAGGTCTACGCAAAATGCGAGCACATCAACCCCGGCGGCAGCATCAAGGATCGGATGACGAAGTACATCATCGATCGCGCCATCGAGTCCGGGGAGCTGAAGCGCGGCGGAGTCATCGTGGAGAACACGTCGGGCAACACCGGCGCAGGCCTGGCCCTCATCGCCGCGGTCTATGGCTGCCGGCTGATCTTGACCCTGCCGGACAAGATGAGCCTGGAGAAGATCAACACCCTCAAGGCCTTCGGTGCTGAAGTCGTGGTGACCCCGACCGCAGTCCCCGCGGACCACCCGGACAGCTACTATGAGACCGCGAAGCGCCTCGCCCGGGAGAACCCGGGGTCCTTCTACGTCAACCAGTACCACAACCCCGTGAACATCGAGGCGCATCAGAAGCTCACGGCACCGGAGATCTTCGAGGACATGGACGGCCGCGTCGACGCTATCGTCGCCGGGGTCGGCACCGGCGGGACCATCAGCGGGATCGGCCGCTACACGAGGGAGCACTCCCCGGGGACCCGGATCATCGGCGTCGACCCCATCGGATCCGTGTACTACGACATGTTCAAGACCGGCACCATGCCCGAGCCACAGCTCTACAAAGTCGAGGGCATCGGCGAGGATATGGCCTGCGCAGCCCTGGATATGACCGTCATCGACGATATCTACCAGGTCAACGACAAGGAATGCTTCGTCATGGGGCGCAGGCTCGCGCGGGAGGAGGGCCTCTACGTGGGCGGCTCCAGCGGCGGCGCAGCCCATGTGGCGGCGAAGGTGGCGGAGGAGATCGGCCCCGGGAAGCGGGTGGTCGTAGTCTTCCCGGACCACGGAGACCGCTACCTCTCCAAGATGTACAACGACGCCTGGATGAAGGAGCACGGGTTCCTCGATGACGAGGAGATCAATCCATGAAGTTCGACACCCGCGCAATCCACGCCGGCCAGGCCCCCGAAGAGCGCACCGGCGCCGTGGTGGTCCCTGTCTTCCAGACATCCACTTACGCCCAGACCAGCCCGGGCGTCCACACGGGCTTCGAATACTCTCGCACCCACAACCCCACCAGGGACGCGCTGGAGGACTGCGTCGCATCCTTGGAGGACGGTCGCTTCGGTATCGCGTTCGCGTCAGGTCTCGCCGCGGAGGACGCCATCCTCCACCTCCTCGAGGCCGGAGACGAAGTGGTGTGCACCGATGACGTCTACGGTGGAACCTTCCGCCTCTTCGAGAAGGTCTTCCGCAAGCACGGCATCGACTTCAAGTGGGTGGATACCTCTGACCCGGGGACCATCGAGGCTGCGGTGGGCCCGAAGACGAAGCTGGTCTGGGTGGAGACCCCCACCAACCCCATGCTCAAGCTCACGGACATAGCGGCAGCGGCCGACGCTGCGCACCGGGTCGGGGCCCTCCTCGCGGTGGACAACACCTTCGCCTCTCCGGTCTTCCAGCGCCCCTTGGAGTTGGGCGCGGACATCGTCCACCACTCCACCACCAAGTACCTCGGCGGTCACAGCGACGTTGTCGGCGGCATCCTGGTCGTACGCGACGAGGAGCTGAGGGATCGGCTCAAGTATCTCCAGAACGCAGTGGGTGGTGTACCGGGCCCCTGGGACTCCTGGCTGACCCTGCGGGGAGTCAAGACCCTCGGCGTCCGTATGCGGCGACATTTCGAGAACGCGCTGGCGGTGGCCCGGCACCTCGAGGGGCACCCGAAGGTGGAGCGCGTGGTCTTCCCCTGGCTCGAATCCCACCCCCAGCAAGCGCTGGCCCGGCGCCAGATGGACGGGATGAGTGGAATGGTGACGATCCTCCTTTGCGGGGATCTTGACGGATCACGCCGCTTCCTGGAGTCCTTCGAAGTCTTCACCCTGGCCGAGAGCCTGGGCGGCGTGGAGTCCCTCATCGAGCACCCTGCGATCATGACCCATGCGAGCGTCCCTCCGGAGATCCGGGCGACCCTGGGGATCTCAGACACCCTGGTCCGGATCTCTGTGGGAATCGAGGATCCGGAGGACTTGATCCGGGACCTGGACGGTGCGCTGGCACGTATTTGAGTTCTTGCCCTTGGACTCCCCGCCCGAGCCCTGGTAAAATTAATCAGAATCATCGATAGGGAGGCACCCATGAATCGCGCTGTGGTCGTCCTCATCTTTTTCATCGCCGCGTGCTCGTCGGAGGTCTCCACCGCCGGCAGCGAGGGGCCCACACCGGG
>CAZNWW010000457.1:0-1768 GCA_964576155.1 uncultured Myxococcales bacterium
AAACTCCAGAACCAAACCGGGACGCGAGGAGGCGCGCTGGCCGCGGTTGCGCGTACAGGCGGGGAGCCGTATCATTCCGGCCATGTCCGGACCCGACACCACCCCACCCGACCCCATCCCGCTCCTAGGCCCCGGTCCGCGACGCGCCGACCTGGGCATCGCGGCCGGCCTCTGCATAGCCACCCTGTGCCTGGTCATGGGTACCACGGCGGACCTGGGGTTCAACCGGGATGAGACCTTCTACCACCACCACGCCAAGGTCTACTGGACCTGGTTCCAGGACCTGGCCGAGGCGCCCGACGGCGAGGCCCGGGGGCGACTCCTCTCTGACGAGGCGGTCGAGAAGGTCTGGCGCAACAACTATGAACACCCCCCGCTGATGAAGGTCCTCTTCGGCCTGAGCTGGAAGGTCTTCGGGGCCAAGAGCCGCGCGCTCAGGGCCTTGGATGCGCGCAGCCTGAAGATCACCGGCCTGGGCCGGCCCCACGGCTTCGAGGAGGGAGACCAGGTCGAGATCCTTCGTCCCCTGAGCGCGGACGAAGACCCCGGCGCCGGAGACCGCGTGGTTGGGGTCGCCACGATCACCCGCCGGGCCCGCAACGAGGCCACCGCTACCTTGCTGGAGTGGACGCCCGAAGAGGACCCTCGGGTCTACTGCGATCCCCGCCGGAGCATCCCCGGCGAGTGGCCGAGGATGGGGGGCTGCATGGCCCGCACGGACGGGGCCCTGCAGGTCCTATCGGAGTCCGACGCGTTTCGCCTCCCCGTCGCGTTCTCCGGGGCGTTGTTCATCGCCTTGCTCTACCTCTTCTCGCTACACTTCGTCCGCCGCCGGGGCGCGCTGGTCGCGGCCCTGGCGATGCTATTCGTACCCCGGGCCTTCTATCACATGCACGTCACCTGCTTCGACATGCCGATGACGCTCCTGGGTTTCTCGGTATTCTACGCGTTCTGGAAGAGCGAGCGGGCAGGGTTCCGGTGGGCAGTGATCACCGGAATACTCTGGGGCCTTGCGCTCCTGGTGAAGCTGAATGCGTTCTTCCTCCCGATCACCCTGGGGCTCTACTGGCTCGTCACCCTGCGCGGCCGGATCCGCCGGTTCCGCTGGCTGCCGTTCCCCTTCCCCGCCATTCCCCCGGCCTTCTTCACCATGCTCGTGTTGGGCCCCCTGATGCTCTACCTCCTCTGGCCGATCCTCTGGTACCACCCCGTGGAGAACTTCGGGCGGTACCTGGCGTTCCACATGAAGCACGACCATTACTACCAGTCCTACTTCGGACAGGCCCTGCAGACGCCGCCGTTCCCCGTGACCTTCCCTTTCATCATGACCCTGTTGACGGTACCCCTGCTCACCCAATTCCTGGCGCTCTGGGGCGGGCTCCGGGCGACGTTCCCCCTTCGAGTCTCCGAGCAGGATTCCCCCGAGATCTGGCGCCGTCGATGGTTCATCGCTGTCAACCTCCTCTTCCCAATCGTCCTCATCGCGATGCCCTCGACCCCGATCTTCGGAGGAGTGAAGCATTGGCTCCTGACCATGCCGTTCTTCTGCCTCCTCGCAGGGATCGGCTTCGACGCTGCCGGGAAGGCACTCCTCGCCTGGCCCCTGAGCGTACTGGCCTCCCGACGGGCCCTC
This sequence comes from uncultured Myxococcales bacterium, assembly GCA_964576155.1. Lineage (GTDB taxonomy): Bacteria > Myxococcota_A > UBA9042 > CAIXZC01 > CAIXZC01 > CAZNWW01. The sequence continues at coordinate 1,634 of CAZNWW010000457.1, forward strand.
GCAACCGCAGCGCTCGTCGCCCTCGGGGCGCTGATCATCGCCCCGGCCGCCCGGGATACGCTGAAGTACGCGGACAGCGGGACCGCCTACTACAACGAGATCATCGGCGGCCTGCGGGGCGCCGCGGACCGGAAG
>CAZNWW010000457.1:1778-4019 GCA_964576155.1 uncultured Myxococcales bacterium
CAGCGTCAATTCTGGAGCCATGCGACCATCGGCGGTCTCGACTACGTCAACCATCACCTGGCGCCCGGCGCGGTGGTGGACTTCCAGGACGCTACATGGGGAGCCTGCAAGATGTACCACTTCGATGAGCGCATGCGGCAGGATATCCGCTGCGTCGTACGCAAGGGCCGCCCCGACGCGCTGCTCTTCGACGTGGAGGAACGATTCACCGAGGAGGAGTGGCGGTACCAGAAACGCCTGCGCACCCTGGCCCCCATCGCAGAGCACGCGGTGGACGGGGTCCCGATGCTCCGCGTCTACCGGCGGGGAGCAGGCGTCATCGATGCCAAGACTTTACTTGCCAAGATTTTACTTGATGGTTCCGATGTCAACTCGCCGTGATTTTATAAAACTCTCCATGGCCGCAACCATGGCGTCGGCCCTCCCCGACCTCGCCGTTGCAGGCCCCTGGAAGGCCCTGCGCAACGGACGCCACGCCGGGATACAGATCACCCTCCCCGAGTGGCCCCATGGCGATGCATCTGCGGCCACAGACGCTATGCTCATGTTCCGAGGCAACCCCACGCACACCTTCTACGGGTCCGGGACCCTCAGAGAGACCCTGGAGGTGGCCTGGCGGTTCCGGACCGAGCGCTGGGAGACCACCCTCCACGACAAACCCCACGTCTGGACCGGCACCGGCTGGACCGGACAGGCGTCCGTGTATGGAGGGCACGTCTTCTTCGGCAGCGTGGATCGGTATCTCTACTGCCTGGACGCAGCCAGCGGGGCGCTCCGCTGGAGATACCGGGCGGGCCGGATGTTCAAGGGCTCCCTTTGTCTCTACCGCAACCGCATCTATGCGGTGAACGTGGACGACCGGGTCCATTGCCTCGACGCGACCACGGGGGAGCGGCAGTGGACGTTCGACACCGGCCGGGACTGCGACTCCAGCCCCTGCGTATACGGCGGGAACCTCTACGTGGCCGGCGAGTCCGGTTGGCTCCGCTGTCTGGACCCCGACACCGGGGAGGAGCGCTGGAAGATACACGTCGGCGGGACCGGCAAGGGCACGAAGCTGGGCTCCAACGGCGCCGAGTCCTCGGTCGCCATCGACGGCGACCAGCTCTTCGTGGGCAACTACGACGGCGAGTTCCGCTGCCTCTCCCCAAAGAACGGTGATCAACAGTGGGTCTTCCAGACCGGGGACGACACCGACGTCTCCGCTGTGATAGGCCCCGAGCTGGTCTACACCGCCGCTGAGGAGGCGAGCCCGCACCTCTATGCCCTCGACCGTGAGACCGGCAAGGAGGCCTGGAGGTTCACCAATACCCAGGGCTGGTACAGCACCCCCGCGCTGGTCGAGGGGCGTCTCTACGTGGGCGGCAACGACAAGCGCATGTACTGCCTGGACGCGAAGTCCGGGGCGAAGCATTGGGAGTTCGAGGCGCCGGCCGCTATCTGGTGCTCCCCGGCGGTGGTGGACGGCAAGGTGCTCTTCGGCAGCTATGGTCGCTTCTTCCACATGCTCGACGCGGCCACTGGAGCCGAGCTCTGCCGCGTCGACTTCGGCGGCCGCACCCACTCCGCCCCGGTGGTCGTTGACGGCCGGGTCTACGTCGGGTCCGGCTCAGGGTACTTCTACTGCCTGCAGTGATGTGCAGCGATCACTTGCGGTCCCGCGTGTCCTCCGCCTATGATTCGGTCTATGATCCATCGAGGCTTCATCGTCGTGCTCCTCCTCGCGGGTCTCGTCGCGCCGGCTGCAGCGCTCGAGCACCCCGGGGCTCGGGTCACCGAGGATTACACGCAGGGGCTCCGGCCGCGGACCTTCACCTGGATCTCCTTCGCCCCTTCGGACCCGAAGGTCATGTACGTCTCCACGAGTACCGGGTACATCTTCGCCACTACTAACGGCGGTGTGAGCTGGACCGAGGCCATGGTGGTCACGTCATCGCCGACGTACGTGGGCGCTATCCGACCTGCCCCGACGGTCACCGGCGCGCCCATCAGCGCGGGCGACACCATCAGCCGGATGAGTCGTATCGGGCAGGGCTGCGGCTACGACATCCGGAACCTGATGTACTTTGACTTCGGCGCCACGGGGCAAGAGTTCCTGGACGCGGGCAACTACCCCACCGCGTACGACGCAGCGATGCCCCCTGGCGGCCTGTCGGGCCACGGCTGGATGAGTCTGCGCCACGACAAGGGAGGACATTTCGGCAGCCTCGATGCGCGCCTGGGCGTCGGCCTCACCTCTGC
>CAZNWW010000458.1:0-4018 GCA_964576155.1 uncultured Myxococcales bacterium
GGAAGGTGGTTACGAGGGAGATCGTCGCGGCGATCCCGACCACCACCGCCAGCTTGTGTGCGTAATCCATCTGAGGTGCGACCAGGTAGAGGACCAGGGTCGTCAGGGCTGCGGCGACGAGGCCCGACAGCTCTGTCCAAGCGTTGATCCGCCACCAGAGCCAGCGCAGGATGTGGGGCAGGCCGAGCCCCGCGCCCAGGAGGGTGAAAAACTCCCACGCGCCCTTCACCGAGTCCACCTGTGTGCTCACCAGAAGTGCCAGCGCCAACATGCCGCCCACGGCGATGCGTCCCACGAGGACCAGCCGATCCTGGGATGCGTCGGGGCGTACGAAGCGCTTGTACACGTCGTTGACCATGTAGGAGGCGCCCCAGTTGATGTGGGTGTCCACCGTGGACATGAAGGCAGCGATGAGGGAGGCAACCAGGAGGCCGAGGACCCCGGTCGGGAGGAGTCGCACCATGAGGACCGGGTAGGCCGCCTCGCGATCCTCGAGGACCCGCGCCGCTGCATCCGCGTCCACGAAGCCCTCGGGGCTCGCGCCGATTGGATATATCACCAGCGCAGCGAGGCCCACGAGGATCCAGGGCCAGGTCCGAACCGCGTAGTGGAGGAATGTGAAGAGGAGCATGCCGCGATACGCATGCTTGTCGTCCCGTGCGGAGAGGGTCCGCTGGGCCAGGTATCCGCCGCCGTCGGACTGGTGGGTGGCCCACCACTGTACGGTAACGAAGAGGACGAACGCGCTCACGGGCACCAGCACCCCGTTAGGAAAGAAACCGAGGAAGTCCTCGGCGCGATCAGGGTAGAGCGTGTGGATGTGGTCCACCATCGCGTCCAGGCCGCCGACGTGGTTCACTGCGAAGATGGCGAAGAGTATCGCGCCGGTCAGCGCCATGAGGAACTGCACGAGGTCCGTCAGGATGACGCTGCGCAAGCCCCCCAGGGCTGCGTAGAAGAGCGCTACCAGGGACAGCGCCAGGATCGACAGGGCCTCGTCCGCGGTCCCGATGGCCAGACCCTCTGGCCAGAGGCCCTCCAGGCTCGCCATGGCTCCCGGGCCCAGCAGGGCCTCCCAGGAAAAGAAGCTCGCTACGATCTTTCCCGCCGCCCGCATGACCCACCCGAGGGTGATGCAGTTGATCACCACCGCGAAGAAGAAGGCCTTGAACGCCCGCAGCGCTGTGGCGCCGCGGCCATCGTAGCGGAGCTCCACGATCTCCGCGTCGGTGATCACCTCGCTCCGCCGCCACAGGCGCGCCAGGAAGAAGACCACCAGCAGGTGGGAGAGGGCCAGAGACCACCAGAACCAGTTTCCCGCGATGCCCTCCTGCGCCACGATCCCAGTCACCGCGAGGGGGGTATCCGCAGCGAAGGTGGTCGCTACCATGGAGATACCGACGAGCCACCAGGGGAAGCTCCGGCCGCCCAGGAAGAAGGACTCCATGCCCTGGGACGCGCTCCGTCGCACCGCGAGGCCGACTACCACGGTGAAGATCAGGTACGCCGCGATGATGCCCCAGTCGATGAAGGAGAGTCCCATGGGGGGAGAGTAGCATAGGGACGCGATGCAGCAATGTTCATTCTCCACCATGTCTTTACGACCTCAATCTACGGTGGTATTAATCGGGAACCTTAAGAGGAGCGCTGGATGCGAATTTCTCTCACATTGACGATGCTCATCATCCCTCTCCTCGGAGCCTGCGCGCATCCGCTCCACTACACGATGATGGCGCCGCAGATCTCCGCGGAGAACCGCTTCATCGGGCCCGAGGTGGAGATCTCGTTCCGCTTCGGCGGGGATCGGATGGGGATCCTGGTTTCGAACACTTCGGAGGGGGATGTCTCAGTGGACTGGAGCAACTGCTCCTTCGTCACCGCGGAGGGGCACGCTGTGCGCCTGGTCCCCGTGGGTGAGCCCCCCCTCGAAAAGCTCCCCCCCGGGGCGCGCTTCGCGGCGGTGCTCAGCCTTGACCGTTGGCACAAGGCCGGCAAGGCAGGCCCCATCTGGCGACGCCGGGAGACCATGGGGAAGCGCCTCGTCTACAGCCCACAGCTCACCCCCGGGGTGCCCGCCATAGTGAAGATCCACCTGGCGTTGGTGTTCTGGGAGCTGGACGAGATGGGGATCGCTATGCGGCGGGACGAAAACTTCGCCTTCGAGTTCGCTGTCCAGGATCCCAAGGAAATGGCCAGGCTGGCTGCGGAGGCACGGCGATGAGGATCCTTTTCGTCACTTGTCTGTTTGCCCTGTCCCTGATCACGGGGTCGGCCGCGGCCCAGAACGTGAGCTTCTCCGATACCCTGGTCGAAGATCCCACCACGACGAACGGGATCACGCTCTGGCCATCGTTGGCGGTGCGATCGGGCCTGGCCTTTGCGATCCCGTCCAAGCGCACGGCGCCAACCTATATCGGTCCCCTGGGCTGGAGCATCGGGGTGGACGCGAAGCTCAACATCGGGCACTCGTTTGCGGTCGGTCTTCGGTACATGTACACGAGGTTCGGCCGGAACGACGCCAGCGCCGGTCGGGGAGAGTCGCGCCCCTCGTATAAGCTCTTCCTGCAGCATATCTACGACACGATGGTATCCCACGAGATCATCGCGTTCGGTGAGCTGCCCTTCGTGAACACGGTGCATCTGCGTTGGTCCGGACTCGTCGGGGTGGGAGTCGGAATCGAGAAGGTAGAGATGCAGCAATTCACCGCGGATGACCTGGACGGCAACGGCATCCCCGAGGGTAAGCCCGAGCCCTACCAACTCATGAACCGTCAGGACTCGGGTCCCGCGTTCGCGCTCGGCACCACCCTCGAGTACTTTCCCCTGGACTTCCTCTCGATCTCCGCGGGGGTTCAGATGGCGTACCGGTACTCCCCGAACCTGAGCCTCGAGGAGGGGGCCTTGATCCTGCAGGGGCTCTTCGGCGTGGAGGGATCTTTCTAGGATGACCAACTCAAACGGCGTTGATCGGCGACAACACCCCCGACATTCCCCGGGCGGCCTCTACAAGGTATATGGCGGCGACTCCCGGGAGGAGACAGCCCTTGCCACCGACCAGGGACCCGGGGGAGCCTTCCTGCCCGTTCGGCGAGCCCTGCCCAAGGGGACCCTCCTGATCCTCGACATCCACGATCCCGAGGCGGTGTATCGAGGCCCCCCGGTCTTGTTGGTGGCGGAGGTGATGTACACGAAGCAGGAGCCGGTGTTGGGCGTCGGTATCCGCTGGAAGCACGCCCTCTGTATGGAGGGAATCGACCGCCTCACGAAGTTCCTCGAGAGCCACTTCAACCTCTTCCTCGATCCGAAGAAGATCGGCGCATTCCACCGAGAGCAGCTGGACGCCACGATCCAGTACGACTTTCAGTTCGGCACGCTGAGGCCTGTCTCCGAGGACACAATCGACAAGTGGCGGGGCGGAGGAGAAGATCTTCGACGTCCAGTACCCCCAGACCTTCCTGGCGAAGGCCGGCCACATCGTGACTCGGGCTCGGGCGACCGGCCCGGAGCCCATCCCGGCCGAGGCGCCCAAGGCACCGATGCCGGAGATCGGTCTCGAAGAACTGGACGTGGACTCCTGGGCGCCACCCGAGGTCGGATTTGCTGACGACAACGACGAAGCCGAGGCGGTGATGCCGCCGCCATCCGAGGTGCCCGCGGACGAGGCGGACGACGAGACGGACATCGGCTTCGACGACTTCACCCATGAGGCGGCCTTGAAGGAGGCAGGTGATCAGTCCTCGGAGCCGACCGATTGGGCTTCGGAGATGCGGCAGCGCCTGCGGGTGAAGATCCCGGTGCTCATCCTGCCGATGTCCGGTGACGAGACCTTCGGCGGCGTGGCCCTTGTCCTTTCACGAACCACACTCTTCGTCATGGTGGATGAGATCCGTGTCTACGCCGGCGACCGCATCGTGGTCCGCTTCCCCCTGTCACTCGGGCCGCTCTCGGTGAAGATTGTCTTCGTGTGCTCGGTGAAACGAATGGCGCGGGACCGGAAGTCAGGGAGTCTGGGGCTGGA
>CAZNWW010000459.1:0-879 GCA_964576155.1 uncultured Myxococcales bacterium
CGCGTGGGCCTGGCGGCCCCTCGGGCCTCCAATCAGATGCCGGTCTCCGGTGGTCGGAGGGGATCTTTTGGGATCCGCTTCAGGGCGTCGGTGATGGCCTGGATGACCTCAGGGTCCCGCTCTTGGATCTTGAGGTGCTCGAGGAACGAGCGGGCCCGAGGAATGTTGATCCAGCCGATGGCGCGTGCGGCCGCTGCGCGGGTTCCGCTGTCCCGGTCGTTGCAAGCTACTTTGAGCTCCTCCAGGATCTCTCCGCCCATGGCCCGGGCGGCTGCGCTCATGGCCCGCAGGCGGTAGATCTTGTCCCAGGTCGGGTCACCCAGGAGAGAAGAGAGGATCTGCAAGGAGCGCTTGTTGCTGAAATATCCCAGGCAGTCCACCGCGTAGAGGCGATAATGCAGGGGAACGTCGCTGTCGTAGAGTAGGTTCACCAGGATCGAGTCGATGCTGGGGTCCATGGCCCGGAGGAGCCCCTCGTCGGGGCAGCCCTTGACCTTGTCCATGGCTTTGAGGAGTTTGCGCTGGCGGTCTCCAGACAGCTCGATTCGACCCTGGCCGAGGGTCGGAGCGGCGGTGAAGAGCGTGACGAGGACGAGAAAAGCCGTAATGCCGGTGCGGTTCATTGGGGCCTACTTCTTCTTCTTCTTCTTCTTCTGTTTCTTCCTCTGCTGCCGGGCTAACTTGGCCTTCTTTCGGACCTTGGCCCTGTCGAAGGCGCGCATCTGCTTCCGTTGGCCCTGCCCCCCCATGGCGCCCATGGGGTCCTCGACGGGGAACATGTCCTCCATGTTCATTCCCTTGAGCGCACGCGCCTGGGACAACTGCTTGAAACCCGGAATCCGCCCAAGTAATCCCGGGTTTTTTCCTACCTTGCCCATT
>CAZNWW010000459.1:889-3993 GCA_964576155.1 uncultured Myxococcales bacterium
ATCTCCTTCATGGCGCCGAAGCGTTGGAGGAGATCTCGGACCGCGTTTTCGTCGGTGCCCGAACCCTTGGCGATCCGGGCGGCTCTGCTGTTTTCGATGCTGTCGGGCCGGTTCCGCTCCCTCGGGGTCATGGAGTTGATGACCGCCTCGATACGGGTCAGGGCCTTGTCGTCGACGTCCATGCCCTCGGGGAGACCGTCCGGGAACATCGGGAGCTTGTCCATGAGATCCTTGAGGGACCCCATCTTCCGGATCATCCGGATCTGTTCGAGGAAGTCGAGCAGGCTGAACTGGCCGGACAGCATCCGGGCCGCGTCCTCTTCGGCCTTCTTCTCGTCGACGACCTTCTCGAAGTCCTGCATGAGCCCGACGACATCGCCGAATCCCAGGATCCGGGATGCCAGGCCTTCAGGCCGGAAGGCCTCGAGCTGGTCCAGGCCTTCGCCCATACCGACAAACTTGATCGGCTTGCCGGTGACCGCTCGCACGGACAGCGCAGCGCCCCCTCGCGCGTCACCGTCCAGCTTCGTGAGGACCACACCGTCCAGCTCCAGGCGGCGGTTGAATTCCTTCGCGGTGTTGACCGCGTCCTGGCCGATCATGGCGTCTACCACGAGTAGGATGTTCGCCACCTTGGTGCGGGCGACGATGTCCTCCAGCTCCGCCATGAGGAACTCGTCGATGGCCAGGCGGCCGGCGGTGTCGAAGATCACTACGTCCCGCTCGTGCTCCCGGGCGTGCGCCATGGCCCGCTCACAGAGCTCGGGCGGCTGGACGTCGGGGATCGTGAAGACCGGGATTTCGAGCCGCTTGCCAAGGATCTGGAGCTGCTGGATAGCGGCAGGACGGTACACGTCCGCAGCTACGAGCAGCGGACGTTTTCCTTCCTGTTTCAGGTTTGAGGCGAGCTTCGCGGCGGTGGTGGTCTTACCAGAGCCCTGGAGTCCGGCCATGAGGATGGTCGTGAACTCCCCGGGACCCGGGTTGAAGGTCTGGTCGCCCTCGCCCATGAGATCCACGAGCTCGTCATGGCAGATCTTGACGAAGTGCTCGGCCGGGCCGGCAGCCATGTCCTGACCCTTGTGCTTGATCCGGGTCTGGACCACTTCGCCGAGGGCCTTCTCCTTGACACGTGCGAGGAAGGCTGAGACCACGTGATACTCAACATCGGCCTCGAGCAGGCTGATCCGGATGTCCCGGATGGCTTCGTTGATCGTCCCCTCCGAGAGCTCCCGGTATCCTTTGAGTCGGTTCCGTGCGTTCCGGAATCCCTGGGTGAGCGTCTCGAGCATTGAACCTCCCAGATTCGTGACGGAAACACTACGGCGATTCCCCCCCCACTGTCAAGGCTCTCGCCCCTGCTTGACAGGTCCTGGAGCCCCACTATCTTAGCCCCGAAATCACGGACGGGACGTTCCCCGGGACGGGAGGAAACGGATATGGGCAAGATCATCGGAATCGACCTGGGTACGACCAACTCCTGCGTTGCGGTCATGGAAGGATCCGACGCCAAGGTCATCGAGAACCAGGAGGGCACCCGCACGACACCCTCGGTGGTGGGCTTCGACGAGAAGGGTGGCATCCTCGTCGGCCAGGTGGCCAAGCGCCAGGCTGTGGCCAATCCCGAGAACACGGTGTTCTCCATCAAGCGCTTCGTGGGACGGAAGCACTCGGAGGTGTCCGAGGAGATCAGCATGGTCCCTTACAACTCGGTACCCGCACAGAACGGCGACGTGGCGGTGGATATCCGGGGCAAGGTCTACTCCCCACCGGAGATCTCGGCCAAGGTGCTGCAGAAGTTGAAGCAGGCTGCGGAGGCCTACCTGGGCGAGGAGGTCACCGAGGCGGTGATCACTGTCCCTGCGTACTTCAACGATTCTCAGCGTCAGGCCACGAAGGATGCGGGCCGGATCGCGGGACTCGAGGTGAAGCGGATCATCAACGAGCCCACGGCCGCGGCACTGGCTTATGGGATGGACAAGAAGGTCAATCAGATCATCGCGGTCTATGACTTCGGCGGCGGCACCTTCGATATCTCGATTTTGGAGGTTGGCGACAACGTGGTGGAGGTCATCTCCACCAATGGCGACACCCACCTGGGTGGGGACAACCTGGACCAGCGGATCATCGAGTACCTCGTAGCGGAGTTCAAGAAGGACACCGGTATCGACGTCATGGAGGACAAGATGGTCCTCCAACGCCTCAAGGAGGCAGCGGAGAAGGCCAAGATAGAGCTCTCCGCCACCATGGAGACCGACGTGAACCTTCCCTTCCTCACCGCGGACGCGGCGGGGCCCAAGCATATGAACCTCAAGATCTCACGCGCCAAGCTCGAGCAGCTCGTCGGGGACCTGGTAGAGCGCACCTTCGAGCCCTGCCGGCGGGCGCTGGCTGACGCAGGCAAGCGGCCCCAGGACATCGACGAGATCGTCCTCGTGGGCGGATCCACGCGAGCACCCCTCGTGCTCCAGAGCGTCGAAGAATTCTTCGGCAAGCCGCCGCACCGAGGGGTCAACCCCGATGAGGTCGTGGCCCTCGGCGCAGCGATCCAGGGTGGCGTCCTCTCTGGCGACGTGGGAGACATCCTCCTGCTGGACGTGATCCCCCTGTCCCTGGGCATCGAGACCCTGGGCGGTGTGATGACTCGACTCATCCCCCGCAACACCACGATCCCGACGAAGAAGACCGAGATCTTCTCCACAGCGGCGGACAACCAGACCAGCGTGGAGATCCACGTGCTCCAGGGGGAGCGGGAGATGGCCCGGGACAACCGAACCCTCGGACGCTTCATCCTGGATGGCATCCCGAACGCTGCCCGCGGTATCCCGCAGGTGGAGGTGACCTTTGACATCGACGCGAACGGGATCCTCTCCGTCAAGGCGATGGACAAGGCCACCAGCAAGGAGCAGAACATCGTCATCAAGTCGTCCAGCGGCCTGGATGAGAGCGACATCGACCGCATGGTCGACGAGGCCAAGCTCCACGAGGTGGACGATAAGAAGAAGCGCGAGCACATCGAGCTGCGGAACCAGGCGGACACCACGGTCTACCAGCTCGAGAAGAGCCTCGAGGGCTTCAAGGACAAGCTCTCAGGGGACGACGTG
>CAZNWW010000460.1:0-3992 GCA_964576155.1 uncultured Myxococcales bacterium
TCTGCGTGCAAGGGCCACCAGGCGGACATCGGGGGCGCGGTAGCGGGGGGCTACAACCCGAACGCGACCGAGGTCTGGCAGGAGGCGCTCCGGATCCCGCCGGTGAAAGTGATCGAGGGCGGCCGGCTCCGCAAAGACGTCTGGGAGCTGATCTTCGCGAACATCCGCTTCGACATCGTCCAGGAGGACATGAAGGCCGAGATCGGCTGCTGCGTCGTGGGAGAGCGCCGCATGCTCCAGTTCCTGGAGAAGTACGGCATGGAGAGCTTCGGCCGGCACAAGCTTGCCCTGTTCGACGCAACTCAGAGACGGATGGAGGCGGAGATCGCGACGATCCCGAACGGGATCTACCGGGGAGAATCCCAGGTCTACTACGACGGGAAGAACCTCGGGAAGACCTACACGATCCGAGTTGAGATTACCGTGGAGGATCGACAGATCCGGTTCGACTACTCCGGCACGGATCCCCAGACCAACGGGTTCGTCAACGGCACCTATACGTCCAGCGCATCGGCGACGATCCTGACCTTTCTTCAGATGGTCAATCCGGACATACCGCATAACGAGGGCATGGTCCGACCCATCGAGATCGTGATCCCCGAGGGCACCCTCCTGAACGCGGCCTACCCGGCGGCGACGACCTACGGCAATCACCTCTGCCCCGCCAACGCGGACGCTATCTCCCGCGCGATGGAGGCTGCGGTCCCGGATCGGGTCACCGCAGGCTGGAACCACCTGCTCTGCTCGCTCACCACCGGCGTCAACCCCCGCACGAAGGATCGCTACGTCGACATCGGCTTCATGGGCCTCAAGGGTGGATCCGGCGCTATTCGGGGCGTAGACGGCTACGACCACATCGGGATGATCGACGCGTCCGGCGGCATGCTGGATCAGGACTACGAGATGTTCGAGCAGCAGACCCCCCACATCCTCAGGCAGCACGAGTACCTCCAGGACTCTGCCGGGCCGGGCCGGTGGCGGGGGGGCCTTGGCGTGGAGACGGTCTTCGAGATCGGATCGGACGACACCCAGCTGGTGGTGTTCGGCGACGGGGACGTGGAGCCGGCCTTCGGCCTCCACGGTGGAGGGCCCGGGAGCCTGAACTCCCTTCGGCTGCAGACACCCGACGGCGAAGAGCTGGCCCCGCTGAGCCTCGACCTCCTGACCGGCATCCCAAAGGGCACCATCTACCACCAGCTCGCCGGCGGCGGTGGCGGGTATGGCGATCCCCGGGAGCGGCCCGCAGCGCAGGTTGCCCGTGAGGTGAGGGACTAGCTGATCTCGGTGGAGGCGGCGCGGGCGCGATACGGGGTGGTGATCGATCCGGCAGACCTCACGCTGGACGAAGAGGCCACCAGGCTGTTGCGGGAAGGTTCCTGAGGGAGGTAGAGTTGGATTTCGGACTTACTGAAGAACAGCGCCTGCTGGTGGACACCTTCAAGAGGTTCAGCGACGAGCGGGTGCGGCCCCGGGCCGCGGCCCTGGACGAAGCTCACGAGTTTCCCCGTGCGCTCTTCGGGGAGCTGGCCGAGCTGGGCTTCTTCGGGCTGCGCTACCCGCCCTCGGCGGGGGGTGTCGGCATGGACTTCCAATCCTATTGTCTTGCCGTTACGGAGATCTCCAGGGGCTCGCTCTCTTTGGCCGCGTGCGCGGCCATGCAGTCCCTGATGGGTACCCATTTCCCGTGGGCCCTGGGGAGCGAGGACATCCACGAGCGGATCCTGGGGCCGGCCCTCCGAGGGGAGAAGGTAGCGGCCTTCTGCATCACCGAGCCGAACGCGGGCAGCGACCTCTCGTCCATAGCTACCACGGCCACCAGGGTGGACGGCGGCTATGTCTTGAACGGGCAGAAGATGTGGATCACCAACGCGCCGGTGGCCGATTTTTTTACCGTCTTTGCGCGCACGGGAGAAGAAAAGAAGCTCACGATCTTCCTGGTCGAGCGGGAGTCCGAGGGCCTCCATATCGGGAAGACAATCGAGAAGATGGGCGCGTGGGGCGCGGTCACCTCCGAGCTGGCCTTCGACGACTGCTTCGTCCCAGAGGAACATCGACTGGGTGCCGAGGGCGAGGGCGAGGGCGAGCTTCGGAAGATCCTGACGCAGATCCGCATCATGACCGGCGCGATGGCCCTCGGGGTCGGCCGGGCCGCGGTGGAAGACGCGGTCCAGTATGCTTCCGAGCGGCAGCAGTTCGGCCGCCCCATCAACCGGTTCCAGGCGATCCAGGCCAAGCTGGCCGAGATGGGCACGGACCTGGAGGCAGCGACCCACCTCGTCCGCTATGCCGCATGGCTTGTGGACGCTGGACGTCCTCACGGTCGCGAGGCGGCCATGGCCAAGCTCTTCGCCTCTGAGGCGGCCACCACGATCTGCGACAAGGCGAGCCGGGTCTTCGGGGCCTACGGCTACGCGATGGAGTACCCGATCCAGCGGTACCTGCGCGACATCCGCTTCACATTGTACGGGGGCGGAACCAGCGAGATCCTCAAGCTGGTCATCGCCCGGGAGATGTCCCGCTAGCGTCGGGAGGGAGAAGGATGACGACACAGAAGAAAGACGATGACGTCCCGCGGGTGGTCAACGAGTCCGGGATCGAGATCCGCCCGATGTACACCGCCGCGGACGTGGCCGAGACCGGCGGCGCGGAGACCGAGGGTGGTGCGGGGGAGTTCCCATTCACCCGCGGGATCCACCGCTACATGTACCGCAAGCGCCCCTTCACCATGCGCCAGTACGCGGGCTTCGGGAATCCTGAAGAGACCAATAAGCGGTTCCGCTTCCTCATCGAGCACGGCCAGACCGGGCTGAACGTGGCCTTCGACCTGCCTACCCAGGTGGGCCTGGACTCCGACGCGGCGCTGGCCCGGGGCGAGGTCGGGCGCGTGGGCATGTCGGTCGACACCCTGGAGGACTTCGAGGCCGCGTTCGACGGGATCGATCTGGAGAAGATCACCGTCTCCCTCACTATCAACGGGTCCGCCGCCGTGTTGATAGCGATGTACTTCGCGATGGCCGAGAAGCGGGGCTACGACATCCGCAAGCTCCGCGGGACAGCGCAGAACGACATCCTCAAGGAGTTCGTCGGAAGGGGCACCTGGATTTTCCCGGTGGAGCCGTCCATGCGGCTGGTGGGTGACACCATCGTGTTCTGCGCCGAGAACGCGCCGCGCTACAGCCCGGTGAGCGTCTGCGGATACCACATCCGGGAATCAGGCGCGAACCCGGTGCAGGAGATGTCCTACGCGTTCTGTATCGCGAAGGCCTACATCGACCTCGTACTGGCGCGGGGCATGGACATCGACGACTTTGCGTCCCGGCTCTCTTTCAACTTCGATATTCATGGCAACATCTTCGAGCAGGTGGCCAAGTTTCGCGCGGCCCGTCGCCTGTGGGCGCGGATCATACGGGATGAGTACGGTGCGACGAACCCACGCTCCATGTGGCTGAGGATGATCGCGGGCGGCGGCGGCGGCGGCCTGACCATCGAGCAGCCTGAGAACAACATCGCCCGCGGCGCTTACTATGCGTTGATCAGCGCGCTGTCCGGTACCCAGACCATGGCGCTGTGCTCATTCGACGAGGCATACACGATCCCGTCGGAGCGGGCGGCCCGCCTCTCCCTGCGAACCATGCAGATCCTCCTCGACGAGATGGGTCTGCGGGACACCGTGGATCCCATGGGAGGCTCCTACTACGTGGAGACCCTGACCAACCAGATGGAGGCGCGGATCCGCGAAGAGATGGCTGTGGTAGACGCGGCCGGCGGCATCGTCCAGGGTATTGCGGAGGGCCGTGTCCAGAACGCTGTCTCCCGCCAGGCCTACGATGAGCACAAGCGAATCGAGCGAGGTGAGATCCGCAAGGTGGGCGTGAACTGCTACCGCGTCGAGGAGGAGGAGGAGATCGCGGTCGAGATCCACCCCTTCGACGAGGAGAACTACCGCCGGCGGTGTGAGAAGCTCGAGCGCGTTCGGGCAGGGCGAGACCCCC
>CAZNWW010000461.1:0-3984 GCA_964576155.1 uncultured Myxococcales bacterium
CCGCTTCCACCGCCGAGCCATCCCGGGACCCAGTAGAGCCGCCCCAGGGCCCTGCGAATGTCCTCCTGGAAGAGGATGATCACGAGGATCACGAGGCTGCCCATGAAATTCGAGAGGAACCAGTTGACCGTGGTCAGTCCCAGGAGGCGGTCGTTGGAGAGGGTGTAGAGGCCGATGACCGCGGCGAGCCAGATGAAGGCCTGAAACGCACGGGTGCCGCGGAACAGGAGGATGACCTGGTAGATGATGAACGCAACGACGAGCACGTCGAGGACGACGCGTACCGCCTCCAAACCGCTGCCGATGAAGCTCATCTTCTCACCCTAGATATTTCCGCCGAGGTCATCTAAACATCCCACACAATGCCGTCTGCGACCCGGGCCACATCACGCATCGCCGCCACGTCGTGCACCCTGATCATGTGAACACCCTGGGCAGCCAGGATCGCCACGGCGGCAGCGGTTCCCATGAGTCGCTCCCCGGGCTCCTGTCCCGTCAGCTCACCGATGAATCGTTTCCGCGACGGCCCGTACACCACGGGGTAGCCGCCAATCAGGACCTGAGTTGCGCTCCGCAGGAGCTGGAGGTTGTGCTCCAGGGTCTTGCCGAACCCGATCCCCGGATCGATGAGGATGGCGTCCCGGCGGATCCCGCGGGCCTGCGCCCAGCTGGCCTGCGTGTGGAGGAACTCGATGACGTCATCCACCACGTCGACGTACTCGGGGGCATCCTGCATGGTCGCAGGGGGCCAGAGCGCGTGCATCAGAAGGACGGGGCAGCCTGCCGCTGCCACCACGTCCACCATGTTGTCGTCCGCGCGCAGGGCGGAGACGTCGTTGATCATCCCGGCGCCGGCGTCCAGGGCGGCCTTCGCTACGGGGGCCTTGCAGGTGTCCACGGAGATGATGACGTCCAACCGGTCCGCTACGGCCTCTACCACCGGGATCACCCGGTCCAGCTCCTCCTGAAGAGGCACGCTCGTGGCGCCGGGGCGGGTCGATTCACCACCGATATCAATTACATGAGCGCCCTCGGAGGCCAGCTCCGCAGCGCAGTCCACCGCGGCGTCGCGTGTCTGGAAGCGACGGCCGTCCGAGAAAGAGTCGGGGGTTACGTTGAGGACCGCCATGAGGCGGGTCCGATCGAGGGTCAGCTCACGCTTCGCCGTCTTCAGGGTTCGTGTCCTCAAAAGACTCGGCCGCCTCCTCCTGCTTCTCCTGCGGGGACACACCGTGTCGCAGCAGGATCTCCTTCAAGTCGCCTTGGTCCAGGGTCTCCCGCTCCAGGAGGGCTCCGGTGAGATCTTCGAGGACGGGGCGATGCTCACTGATGATCTGCCGGGCGCGGTCAAAGGCCGTGTCCACGATCCGCTTGATCTCCCGGTCGATGCGCTCCGCGGTGGCTTCGCTGTAGCCCTTGACCTTGGAGAACTCCTTGCCCAGGAAGATCTCCTGCTGTCCCTGGCTGTCATAGGACAGGGGCCCGAGGTTGCTCATGCCCCAGACGCACACCATCTTACGCGCCAGCTCGGTGGCGCGATCGATGTCCTGTCCTGCGCCGGTCGTCTGCATATCGAATACCAGTTCCTCCGCTACGCGTCCACCCATGAGCATGGTGATCGTGTCCTCGACCCAGCCACGGGAGTACCCGTGACGGTCCCGCTCCGGGAGGAGCTGCGTGAGGCCCAGGGCCATGCCCCGAGGCACGATGGTGACCTTGTAGAGAGGATCCGCGTTCTCGAGCAGCGCGGCGACCAGCGCATGTCCGGACTCATGGTACGCGGTGGTCCGCTTCTCATCCTCTGTGATGACCATGCTCCTGCGCTCGGCCCCGAGGAGGACCTTGTCCTTGGCGTCATCCAGGTCCGTGGCTTCGATGGCCCCGGCGTTCCGACGGGCGGCCAGGAGCGCCGCCTCGTTGAGGAGGTTCTCCAGGTCAGCGCCCGAGAATCCCGGGGTGCCTCGGGCCACCAGGGCGAGGTCGACGGCTTCGTGGAGCGGCTTCTTCCGGGAGTGGACCCCCAGGATCCCCAGGCGACCCTTGACGTCCGGGAGGCTCACAACCACGCGGCGGTCGAAGCGTCCGGGACGCAGGAGCGCCGGATCAAGGACGTCGGGACGGTTCGTCGCAGCGATCAGGATCACGCCTTCGTTCGACTTGAAGCCGTCCATCTCTACGAGGAGCTGGTTCAGGGTCTGCTCCCGCTCGTCATGGCCGCCGCCGAGGCCCGCACCGCGGTGCCGACCGACCGCGTCTATCTCGTCAATAAAGACGATACAGGGAGCGTTCTTCTTCCCCTGCTCGAAGAGATCCCGCACCCGTGACGCACCGACACCGACGAACATCTCGACAAAGTCCGAACCGCTGATGCTGAAGAAGGGAACCCCCGCCTCTCCGGCGACGCCCCTGGCGAGGAGGGTCTTGCCTGTACCCGGCGGGCCCATGAGGAGGACGCCCTTTGGTATCCGTCCCCCGAGGCGGGTGTACTTCTTGGGGTCCTTGAGGAAATCGATGATCTCCTGCAGCTCTTCTTTAGACTCGTCGATGCCCGCTATATCCGCGAAGGTGACGCTGATATCGTTTTGTGTGAGGACGCGGTGTTTGCTCTTGCCGAAGCTCATGGCCTTTCCACCCCCGGCCTGGAGCTGGCGGAGGAAGAAGAGGAACAGGCCGAAGAGCAGGATCATCGGCACCCAGGAGATGAGGAACTGGAACAGCAGGCCGTCCTTCTCCTCCTCCTCGTGCACGATGTTGACGCCCAGGGCGAGGATCTCAGGCTCGTAGTTCTCCAGGTTCCCTCGAGATCTGCGTTCGGCCCCGTCGTGATAAGTCACCAGGAGCGTCTCGCCCTTTACGACGATCTTCTTGACCTGGGTATGTCCCAGGCTCTCGGGGTTGTCCAGCTCCCCCCCTTCGGGGATGCGGCGGCCCTCTCGGAGGAGCTCCGAGAACGACAAGTCCTTCGCCTCAAGATGAGTGTCCGGGAACCGATCACCTGGGTTCAGCCAGACCACCTCCACGCCTCGACGCACCAGATCATCGTGGAACCCCTCGACGCTCTCGAGATGACCCTTGGCCTCGAAAGCCTCGCCATTGATGAGAACTCCGATGAGGACATCCCCGCGGATCTCCAGACGACGGATGCCGCTCATGGGGACCCCGTTCTCAGGGACGTTGACTGTCTGGGCGTCAGTTATGAAGCGGGAGAAAGGGACCTCTTCGGGGGTCGGCTTGCTCTTCATGAACTGGACGACCAGAATGAAGGCTAGGATGAGGAGGACCCAGAGGATCAGGTTCTTCTGCTTGCTTCCCACGCTGTCTCGCTCCAATTGGGGTCGAAACGGAGATGAGAATATAGTCATAATCCCCTTTGGGTACAACTAGAATAACCGGAGAGATCATCCGGCCCATCGTCCGTAAACGCGCTTGCTCCTACTGATGGGTTGCCCGTATACTCATCCGCCAATGCGCCCGGAGAGCCAGAAAAGGGAGCCGCCGGACCTGTGAAACGCACCCTCATACTCGTCATTCTCTGTACCGTCTGGCTACAGACCGCAGGGGTCGCGCACGCCGCGGACGAGGAGCATCCGGTCATCAAGTCCATCAAGACCGAGGGTCTCTATCGCATCCCGGTGTCCACGGTGCTCCAGCGTATGGGATCACGCGAGGGTGAGCCGCTCTCCCCACACCAGCTCTCCAAGGACGTCAAGGCCCTCTACCGCACCGGCTACTTCAAGGACATCCGCATCTTCGCGAAGGAGGGCGATGACGGCGTCGTCCTCACCATGCGCTTCAAGGAGCATCCCAGGGTTCATAAGGTCTCGTTCACCGGGAACGATGAGCTGGACGAGGAAGAACTCAACAAGGCCGTCTCCGTGAAGACAGCGCGGTTCCTCAACCTCGACGAGGTCGAGCGGTCCATCTCGGCGATCCGGGACCTTTACCGGGACAAGGGCCACTACCTGGCGGAGATCACCCACGACC
>CAZNWW010000462.1:0-3982 GCA_964576155.1 uncultured Myxococcales bacterium
ACGGCAAACCGCGCCAGTGCAGGTGCCGATTCTCACGATCAATACTGGTCATCTCGGCTTTCTTGCCGAGGCCTATCTCACGGATCTGGATAAGGCTCTTGATCAGGTGCTCACGCAGCAATGGACGATTGAAGAGCGCAAACACGCTGTCCGAATGGACCACCTCCACAGGGCGATGGGAGTCATCCAGGGACAGGGCGGTAAACTCAAGTCCCCCCTCGACGGCGGCCGAGGCGCATTGGCCGGAGGAGAAACCTGAGAGGGGGCAATCCGGGCCTGCTTCCAGCGCGCCGAAGTATCGCCGTTCGGCCGGCTGCGCGCTTGAGAGGAAATCAGCGACGCGCGCCCGCAGGACCTCCGGGGCCAGGTGAACTCGGTACCTCCCGGCCACACCGGCCCACCTCTCCATGAGCTCGCCCAGCCAACCGGGGTCGTCGAGAGCGCATCTCAGGAGTGGAAACTCGTCCCCCTCCGAGACGGCCCTGGGCAGCCCGGCCTCGGCCATCAGGGGATGCTCCAGGACCTCCCCGAGCGCCTCCAGCGCGGCCGGGACCAGGAACCTGTTCACGTCGCCCGGATAGCGGCCCATGCCCAGCCCCTCGTTCGAGTCCCGCCAGTTCCCGGTCCTCTGGTCGCGGATCGGGATCCCGTAGCCGTCCTCCAGGCCCGAAAGGGTCTGTCTGAGCACGTACTCCAGGTTCAGACCGAGCTTGTGGACCCTGTCGCCCTCTCCCACCAGGAGCGCCCCCATGTCATCTCGGGAGAGGAGGATATCCCGGACAAGGGGCGCCAGGAGGAAGTCGTCGTCCACCATCTTGTAGTCCATCACCGGCTGATCGAATCCCTCGATCTCCCGGACCGCTTCATCGAAACGCAGCGAGTCGACGTGATCAGCGAACACACCCATGTGCTCCAGGATCGCCTGGTTGCCCAATGCCTCTTCGTGCGCTACCTCGCCTGCCGGAGAGAGCCTGTCCAGCACCGACGAGCAGGCCGCTTCGATAACCGGCCCCCCGACGATGGGGAGCAGCATCCGCAAAGAGAGCAGCGTGTCCCGTCCGAAGTATGTCAGGAAGCGGTATCCGCCGGCCATGAGCTTCTCCCGCGTGGCCAGGAACCTGAGGGCCTCTCTGGCCCGCTCCAGGAGGAGCCGCTCACCGCGGGGGAGCCCGGCCATGGGCTCGGCAGGATCCAGCCATCTCGACGCGTACGCATCGTTGAAGAGATCCTCGTCGGGAATCGGAGTGAGCCGGTGGTAGGGTGTGGTCACCTCCAGCTCCAGGGAACCCTCGTCGCCGAGGGTGATGACCGGGCGCGGTGCCTGCCGCAACGTGCAGTCGGGCAGGTACAACCTGGCCCGGTAGGTTCTGTGGCCAAAGAACTCGGGGCGCTCCACCGTCAGGATCTCGCGGCCGTTCTCCCGCACGGGCCGCCACTCCAGCCCGAGGGCTTGGCCTGCCCTTGCGGGCGAAAATCCTCCCGCAACGAGCCTCTGTCTGAGCGCGGCCGGCAATTTTTCGAACGCGCCCCGATATCGGGAAACCGTCTCGCTCCCGTCGCTGTCCGAGAGCAGTTGCGTGCGAATTTCCCGAACCGAGCCCGGCAGTATTCGGGCCGGCTCGACGTTCCGTCCCGAAAAGGAAAGCCTGAGCCGGAGGCCGTGGCCACCCCCATCCGTTCGGAAGAGTTCCAGCACCTCAGCAGAGAGGATCCTCAGATCAGACGGCCCGAACTCCACCAGCGCGCCGGAGTTGCCCGCGGGAAAGGCCACCACGATGCGGGGACAATCCCTGTAGCGCACGATCTGTGCTGCGCCATGCTCCGATCGGACGAGCTGGTTCTCGGCCAGTTCGTCGGACAGGGCGTACAAGTCAAAATCCTGCCGCCGTCCCGGATCCCTCTCCATCAATGTCTCAACCGTTCTTTGAGTCCGAGAAGAACGAGCGCGAGCAGGACGACAATGCTCGAATGCGACGGACTCCCTCCGTGGCCGCAGCCGCGGCTGCGGCCCCCGGGTGAGCCGCCTTCGATGACGTCATCCACGACCTCGTTCTCCACGTCATCCGGCGGCTCCACCGTGTCCGGCGCCGGCTCGGGCGTCGGCTCCGGCCCCCACTCAGGGACACCACACCAGGCGGCGGCGGGCACAGCTACCGGGTCTGACACCGTCTCCAGGCCGGCGGCGTTGACCACCCGCACCCGAACCTCGGCGCCGAGGTGATCCACGACCTGTAGATGTGCGTCTATGATCTTGCCGGTGAAGTCAGTCTTTGGGGGCAGCTCGAGCCAATCCCCACCGTCTATTGACCACGCCAAGGCCACCAGGGCGGTGTGCGGGTCCTCCGCCTGGATGTCGAGGCCCGTGGTGGACAGCTCCACGCAAGGATCCTCGTCGAAGCCCACCGGGGTTACTGACAGGGTCGGAGCGGACCCGTCCATGACCACGATCCCACCGCTACCCTCCACGCCCAGGCTTCCGTCGTTGTAGGTCACCACCGCCAGAAACGCGATGGCGAGGCCATCCTCCGTGGCGGCTCCGAAGCAGTACTCGCCCTCGCCATCCGCCACCGTGAACTCCGCTGCAGGCCCGAAGGGCGTGCCCGTGGTCGGGTCCACGGGGGTCACGGTCAGGATGTCCGCCTGCCCTCCGAAGTGCTCGATATCCCAGGTGAGCGGGATGCACTCCCCGGCATCCCAAGCGGCGGGGGGCTGAACCCTTGGGATCGCGTGGAGCGGGATGATGATCCATTGCTCCTCACCGGCTATGACCTCGGCGACAGCGGTCACGTCCTCGTAAAGATCCCCGGCATCTGTTTCTACCGTGAGGTTCCCCGGCGGCACCCAATCCAGGGGGGCCAGACCGTTCGCACCTGTGGTGGCCCCGGGCAGGGACACGTTCTGCCCACCCGTGGAGATCTCGAGGGTCAGCTCCACGCCCTCGATCCCCGGCCCCGACGGGGCCACCAGAACCTGCACGAACACGCTCGCGCCGGCCTCGATAGGCGTCTCCACCGGAAGGGACGGCGGCCAATGCCCGTAGGTCCCGAAGTTGTCCTTGTAGATGGGCGATGCAAAAGAGAGCGCCTCTATCCCCCAGAGGCGGTCCCACGACGTTGTAAACCAGGGGCGGGTCTCGTCGCCCGCGGTGAGCTCCAGGTAGAAGCCCAACGCGCCGGCAGCATCCACCACGAAGGGAATCTCCAGCTCCGACCGGGCCGTGGTCACGTAGTCGACGGGATCGATGTCGACCTCTACGGTCGCTGTGCCCATGACCGTATCCCCGGCCGCGTCGAACCCGGGCAGGTCCCGCCGCACGACACCGGTGATCTCGCCAATGAAGGGGAAGGCCGAGAAGAAGCGGACCTTCGCAATGAGGGTCTCCCCGGCCATATCCGACGTCACAGCTGCCACGGGCTGGCCGTCGGGGCCCAGCCAGTCCACACGATCCACGATGAGACCGGTGATCACCGAGTAGTCGTCGGGCAGGTACCGCATGATGGACTGGAGGTTTCCGCAGATCACCATCTCCTTGTCGTAGATGGGCCAGGCCCCGGTGGGCGGTGTGTGGTCCATCTGGGCGAAGGTGAAGGCCGGTCCCAGATTTGCCAGTTCCTGGTAGAGCGTCCAGAACTCCGGGTCGGTGAGCGGGCTCTCTTTTATCCGCTCGATCTCCGCGTCGAAGTCAGCGCTCGGCTCGAAGACCTCTGAGATGAACGAGGTGAGGAGGCCGCTCCCCGCAAGATCGACGATGTCATCCAGGGGCTGGGACGTCAGCATGTCCACCATGTCATGGGCGGCCTGGCGATCCAGCAGACCGATGATCCCCTCGGCCGAGGCCAGCTTCTCCTCGAGCTGGACCTGTGCCAGCGCGCAGTCCGTGCCCTTGCCCAGGAACGCGGCCGCGGCCTCGCAGTACCACTGGAAGACCTCCGCCGCCCGGTCCTGGGCCGCGTCATCCTCGAACCACATGTCGAAGAGCATG
>CAZNWW010000463.1:0-458 GCA_964576155.1 uncultured Myxococcales bacterium
CCCGAATCGAGCGCCAGCACATCGAGTTCATCAGGCGGATCTCTGGCGACCACCCCGACTACGGAGAGGACCGCATCGCCCTGGGGTCGGAGTTCAAGTTCGGCTCCACGGGGAGATGAGTTTTTGCGGATCACGGGCGTGTCATGGTCCGAGCTGCTGCAGCAGCACACGGATGTCGGCGATCGCCTGTATCGCCGAAGCCTTGTCCGGTGCGTAGAGGCTGCTCGCCGTCCAATTCGTACCGTAGCACCAGCCCTTGCTGCCCTGAACGCACTCCTGGACCACCCGGCCCACTTGCACTGTGAAGCCGATCGGGCTGTTGCGCAGCAGCCAGGAGCGACGCAGCAGGCCGGTCGATGATACGACGGCCGCCACTTGATCGGGTGCCAGGAGCGCAAGCTGCGCGGTCTGCTCCAGGATTGTGTCGGTCGACGTCCCCGGAAACAGGTCTGCGGCGG
>CAZNWW010000463.1:468-3982 GCA_964576155.1 uncultured Myxococcales bacterium
GGTTGAGCGTGTCGAGCGTGAACGTGGGCACTTGGACACCGGACAGGCCCACCTGCCAGGCGTGGCCGGCCCCACACGTCTCCAACGGACCGATCTTCTGGTCGCCTGAGTCGAAGTTGCAGTTCGAGTAGACGATCGGGTTCTGCAGGAACAGCACCCCCTCTTTGAGGGCCCACCACGCCACCGGGGCGGCGACGTCCAGGCGCTCGTCTTCGCTGCCGGCCAGCTGTGGGACCACCACCGTCCCGATGTGGTGCAGCCAGCCACACGCCGGCTCCGCTACAGGGTTGCCGTTGACGATCGGGCCGGTGCACGAGAATGCCGGCGGGTTGTCGCAGACGCTATCGATGACCAGTTCGTAGGTGCTGTCGAGTGGGAGATCCTCGATGAATCCGGAGTCGACGACGCTCCAACCGGTCACGTACACATCCAGCGTTAGCGTTTGGTCGTTTTGAATGACGATCGATGCGACGTCCGTGCTCAGCCCGGTGTCGATGACGCCGACCTCCAGGCCCGGGCCGGTCGCGCCGATCTTGCCGTCGGACAGCACGCTGCCGTCCTTGCGCGTCACCAGGAGCGCGGGCTGCCACTGGCCGCCCGTGCGAGTCAAGCGGATCGTTGTCTGCGTGCCGGCATGGGCAGCGGACGAATAGCGGTGCACGTTGTACTTGCCGGTCGAGTAGTCCTCGGCGACCGCCGACTTGTAGCAGGGCTGCGGCTGGAGCGACGTGTCCCAGCACGAGGCCGACACACAGGGTTGCACCGGGCTGGGTTGCGCCGGCGTGGCCGCATCTTCGAAGGGTCCATTGTCTCGAGCGTCAGGGGAGCCGGAGGCGTCTTCGGCCCCTACGGAATCGGCGGCGCCGCTCGAATCGGCGACGCCATCCGAGTCGATTGGGGGAGCGGAGTCGTAGGCGCTGTCCGCGTCCCCCCTGCGAAAGGTGGGCTGCCCATCCTCCAGGACGACACTGTCGGGGTCGATGGTCGGGGGTGAGCCGCAGCCGAGGAGCACGACGCTCGCAGAAGCCCACAGTAGGAAGGTTCGCCACATGCGCCAAAGATACGACGCGCCGCCGTTGGCATCCAACGAAAGTTGGCGATCCTGTGGGAGGGACTTTTCAGCCCCGAAAGAGGCGGGGCAGATCCACCGAGCGCAGGAGGGGATTGGTGGGCATCTCGGTGAAGACCGCGGCCGGGATATACCCATCGCTCAGCAAGGCCTCGGCTCACCGAGGGTGATCATGTACGGCACCGCGCCCACCATGGGATATGGCCAATCCTCCCGGCCGACACGGTAATCAGCGAACTGCATATCCACCCTGGCGAAGAGGTACCCCCGGGTCTGGAAATAAACCCGCACTTCGTCGATGGCGAGCACGACGGCCTCCGAGCTGCCCACGCAGGATGGCGTTCTCCTCCCGGAGTTAGTCGATGACCGTCTGCTGTTCTCGGTTGACCCAGCCAGAGAAGACAAGCAGGAGGAACTGGAGAAGTGTGACATTTGGTTTCATGAACCGAGGATCGCATCAGGGTGGGATGGAGGCAAGGGCATGATGTTGGGCATTGTGCCATCTCTCGGGGCCCAGATGTTGGGTCCGGGGCAGTTGATGGCCGCCCTGAGCGTCCGTCGCAAAATAAGCAGATCGCACCGAGGTCGTTGATGCGCCGCTCTCGGAAGGCGCGTGACCGAAGGCGTACTGTTAGTACGTTGAGGTTGCGCAACGCCGCGAAAACGGATGCAGCGGCGGCCAAATGCACTGGTTTATTTTGCGGCGGACGCTGAAAAGCGGTGTGGTTATAAGTGGATCGAGTTTTGGCACACGACGGGGAGTTACTGGCGCTTGATGCTGGTGATGATCACGGGCTCGGTGGGGACGTCGCCGTGGGGACCGTTGTAGCCCGTAGGGACCTTGGCGATGTCGTCAACCACGTCCATTCCATCGGTGATCTTCCCGAAGACGCAGTACCCGAAGCCCTGGTTTGTGGGCTCCTTGAAGTCCAGGAATTCGTTGTTGGAGAGGTTGACGAAGAACTGGCTCGACGCGCTGTGGGGATCCGGGGTCCGGGCCATGGCCAGGGTCCCACGCTCGTTGCGCGCAAACGCGCTCGCCTCGTTCTTGATGTTGGCTTTGGTTGTCTTCTGGGACATGTCCGGGTTGAAGCCGCCGCCCTGGATCATGAAGCCGGGGATCACCCGGTGGAAGATCAGCCCGTCGTAGAAGCTCTCGTCCACGTAGGCCAGGAAGTTGCGCACGGTGCCCGGGGAACGATCGGCCCAGAGCTCCACGGTGATTGTGCCCTTGTTGGTCTCGATGACGACCATCGGGTTGTCGCTCATGTACGGTCTCCTCTCGGTCTTGGTCGGGCCGCTGCACGCGAAGAGCGCCAGCGATGCCACGACGAACGATGATGCCAGGGTCCAGCGAACCACGAGGTCCTCCTTCATGTGTAGCGGCGAGGATGCCATCTGTGACGGCGCTACGCAAGGGGGTCACGGTTGACAGACCGTCACACCAGCATCAGGCTGGAATTCAGCCGGTGAACCCGGATCTGGAGAAGTAGCCGATGAACAAGCAGCAACTCAAGACCCTCTGGTTCCTGTACCTGGCCTTGACGTCGTCGATCGTGATCTACGCGGTGGTGGCGGTGATCATAGATGGACAAGGGGGGCCGAAGACCGGGCAGACCGAGGGCCTTGACCTGGCGACTCTCCAGTACGTCTTCCTGGTCTTAGGCGCCGGGGCCACCTTGGCGAGCCTCGTGATCCCGGGCCTGGTGATCCGTGCTCCCCGGGGGGAGGCGCTGCCCTACCAGCGCCTGGTGACGAAGAAGATCCTCCAGTGGGCCCTCTCCGAGAGCATTGCGATCTTCGGTCTGCTCCTGTATTTCCTCACCGGCGACCTCGACAATATGTACATCTTCGCGGCCTGGAGCGCGGCGGTGATGCTCTTTCACGGACCCTTCGGCCTCGCCCGTTTGACGCGCCGGCCTTGACAGGCCGGCTCTCCTTCGTCATTAATTCTCCGGTTTCTCTCAAGTCTTTGGAGGCTACGATGAAGAAGCTCCTGCTTCTGGTTGGGTTCTTGTTTCTGGGTCTGGGCCTTGGCGCCTGTGAAAACGGCGGTAACGGAAATAGTGGTAGCGGCGACGTCGACTCTGACGGCGGGTTCATCCTGGACAACGACACGATTGGTGGGGACGGAGTGTTCTTCGACGGGGTGGGCCTCGACACCCAGGGGCCTCTGCCCGACACCACGGGCTCCGACACGATCCCGGATCTCGTCCCCGAGATTGTGCCGGACATCCCCTGCGTCCCCGACTGTGATGGGAAGGAATGTGGCGAGGACGGCTGCGGAGACTTCTGCGGCATGTGCAACTTCGGGGACGACTGCGTTGAAGGGACCTGTGTCTCTCCCGTGAACTGTGGCGACGGTCAATGCGTCGAGGGCGAGTCCTGCGAAGACTGCGCAGTGGACTGCGGAAAATGCCCCGTCTGCGGTGACGAGGAATGCAA
>CAZNWW010000464.1:0-3974 GCA_964576155.1 uncultured Myxococcales bacterium
GGAGGGGCTTTCAGCCCCGAATTCGGGGCTGAAAGCCCCTCCCGCAGTTTGCGTCATTTGCCCAACTTGGAAGCCCAAACTGATCGGCATTGCCTCTAAATAGTGCATTCGGTCGCGGCTGCATCCTCTCTCGCTTTGTCCCGCAACCTCAACGTACAGACACAGTATGCCTGCGGTTGGGCACCTCATCGTGTGGCTTGCTCAGCCCTGCGGCGACGCTCCAGACACGCTTCGTGCAGTCATTCCTGGCTCGCGCCGCTGCGTCTCCGCCTGCCCAGCCATGGAGCCTGCGGGTCTCCCGCGAGCTGTCTTGCGCTACCGCTTCACCGAGCGCTGCCAGATACGCGTCGATGAAATCCGTCCGCGCGTCGCCTCCGGGGAGGATCGCCGCGATGACCTCTCCGAGGGGACGCTCCTTCTCGGCTGTTGCGCCCCAGCCAAGGCGCGTCCAGCCGTAGTTGGTCTCCCACCGGATGAGCTGCTGAGCCGCGCGGCCTGCCAGAATTCCGGAAGACAGTCAAACTCCAGGCACCAGGATAGCGTTGATCGCATGGGTAGCGGCTTCATCAGGCCGTCTTTGGATTCCAAACGGACAAGAAGGCGCGGTCTTCTTTGTGGTCAATGCTGAGGAAGGTGGCGCTCTGCGGCAGCGCATCCTTGAGGAAGTGCTCGTCGTGGGAGAGGAGCCAGACCTGCGCAGAGCTCTCTGCCAGCTCTTTGATGTACTCAGCCGTCCACATCCGGCGGGAGCGGTCGAGGCTCGTCAGCGGATCGTCGAACACTACGATGCGGTCAGGATCGGGATCATCGATGCACTTGGCAAAGAACACGGCCAATGCGAGCGTGGTTCGGTCACCCTCGGAGAGCACCGTGTCGAACCGCGGCGCGCTGCCCTTCGCCGCAGAAACCCGAACCGCTGCGCCTTCCAGGTCCTGCCCGCGCTCGACGAGGGCGATCTTGAAGTCTGCGATGATCCGACTCGAGGACTGCGTTCCTTTGAGATCTCGGATGCGGAAGCCGGCACCGAAGCGGGAGAGGACCTGGTTCACGAGGCCGAGGAAGGTCTCGGTCCGTCCTGCCTCTCGCTGCTCGAGGTCTGCTTCGGCTTTCGCCTTCACCGCTCGCAGCTCTTCGATACGGTTGTTGATCTCCTCCAGTTCACATAGCTCTGTCTGGATCGATTGGCTTCCCCGCAGCAGGCGGCAGCGGGTAGGGCCGACCAACCTTGTCAGTCGGCCGACCTCACCTTCATGGTCTGCCAGGATCCTGCGGCAATGGGCCGACGTCGCATTGGCCCAGCTATTGTATTTACCAACGGGCTCGTGCAGCGCCCTGTGCGCGTCCAGCAACTCCAGTAGCCGGGGATCGTCCCCCAGCGGATCGAGGAGCCGTGCGCGCTTCTCCTCCATGAGAGAGCGCAGCAGGGAGACCACCGAGGCTGCTCGCTTTGGCAGCTCGGCGATGTCGGGGGGCGCGTCCACAGCGGTGACGGCGGACCAGGCAGCGTGGGCCGTCTGGTTCTCGCGCTCCACGGAGCGAAGGCTTGAGAGCCACGTTTCCCAGGCGTCCAACCGCTCGATGGCGCCACCCAAGGTGGCTCGAAGCCGGCGGTAACCGACATCGAAGAGCTTCGGAAAGAGCGACGCGAGCGCAGACGACTCCAGGGCCTGTCCGCAGTATGGGCAGGCAGTCTTCCCCTCGGCATAGCCGACACCCTGCCTGATCCACGCCTCGCCCGACTCATCCAGGCAACTCGAGACATGCCTGCACACGGCCTCCATCGCCTCTGTGGACAACGAGGCAGCGGTCCTGTTCAGCAGCCTGCGAAGCTTGTCACCATCGATGGGCAGAGCGGGAGGGAGGGTGTTGACAGGGGGGAGCCTCTGGAGGTCTTCGTGGGCTCGGAGTGCACGGAGACGGGCCTCGTTCTTCTGCAGATCAGGCGGCGGCTCGGTGAGGGGCTCCAGCTTCTGCAGCTCTTCGAGGGTCGTACCGGCCTCACTACACCTGCTCTCCAATCTCTTGATGATCTCTTTGCGCGGCTTGGCGGCGTCGGCCAATACCTTCTTTGCCTCATCGACCCTCTCGGCCGCCTCGACCTCTCCCGAGCCGAGCGCGATTCGGTAGAACCGGCTCCGTTGATCCGGTCCCACCTTTCTACCGTCGTACACATTGGCGGTGATGAAGGTGCGATCGAAGATCTCTACGGAGGGCAGGTTCCCCTGCCAGGCTCCTCCGCTGTACTTCACCGTACCCGCGCTGGTGCAAAGCTCCACGATGGGGGGATCGGATCGAGGCAGGGACCGCCGCTCGAGCAGTGGGTCGGCCGTCCCCTCGTGAGCAGCGCGCAGCGCCGCCACCAGCGTGGACTTCCCTGAGCCGTTTTCAGCAAAGACGCCCACCAGCTTGCCGGCTTCGCCGACTCCGCTGCCCGGGCTGAGCTTTCTCAAGCAGCCCAGGTTCTCGATACAAACAACCTTCTTGATCATGACAGCCCCCTCCCTCCAGGGCGTGGTTCAGGGCTCGCTCCAGCGTTCATGGTTCCCTCTGGTTGCCCCCACCATGCCTGTGAACCGGCAGCCATGGCAACTGGCCACTATCGATTTTTCCTGGAAACACCAGGAAGTTACCTTCACTCTGGGCCACGATGGCGGACATCAAGGCTCGTTACGCCCATGCAAGTATCGTGGACTATGCATCAGAGGGCCGGTTGATCCCCACTCCTTCGCCTACATCGAGAAGACTGAAAAATAGCCCCGGAAAACCGCACGGGGTTCGACCGAGCGTGCGAGGGGACCTGGTGCGCCATGCGGCCCTTATCTGAGGCCGAGAGAAAGCTCAAGCGATGATGTCACCGGCCCAAAGCGCGGTCAAGAAATGGTGCCAGGGCAGGATGTCCAGGGATCCGTGGCGGCGGGGTTCCCTCTCGTTGCTAACGATGATGGCTTTGGCTGGGCCATATTTCTTCGAAAAACTACGCATTGTGTGCAGGTCTGGGCCGTCAACGCGGCCACCCTTGACCTCGATGGCCACCTCCCCGTCTCCGAGGATGAAGTCCACCTCCTTTCCTGACTTGGTCCTCCAGTAGGAGATACGAAAGTCCAGCTCCTTGTATGAGCTGTAGGCTCGAAGCTCCATCAAGATGAAGTGCTCGAAGGCCTGACCGAATGGGGCGCCTCGGGTTTCGGGGATGCGGCGTTTCATCAGGGCTCCGGCGACACCGACGTCAAACAGGTAGAACTTCGGAGTCCTGGAGATCAGGCTGCGATCCGGGCGAGGACGCCATGGGGGCAGATGAGCGCCCAGCAAGGTATCTTCCAGGATAATGAAGTACTCCCGGACCGTCTTGGCGTCTACTCCGCAGTCCCGAGCGATGTTGCTGTAGTTGACCATCTGTCCGTTGGTGAAGCCCACGGCATCGAAGAAGCGGGAGAAGGCCCCGATGTTGCGGGTCAGACCTTCATCGAAGACCTCCTCCTTCAGGTAATCCCGGACATAGGCCTTGAGCGAGCGGGTCGCGTCCGGTTGCAGATAATGCTGGGGCAGCAGCCCATGGTTCAGGGCCCGCAGCAGATCGAAGTCGGGCAACTCGGGATAGACGAAGGGAAACAGCTCGAACCGCCAGGCCCGCCCACCCAGCAGGTTTCCGCCGCCTCGTTTCAGTTTGCGCGCGCTGGAGCCGCACAGGATGAACTGCCAGCCACTGTTCTCGATCATCCAATGAACTTCGTCCAGCACCCCCGGCACCTTCTGCACTTCGTCCAGGATGATGGGGCACGCTGAGAAATCCCGGTTCATGGCTTCGAGCTGCTCTCGCAAGCGATGGGGCGCACTCGACATCTCCAGGAAGAGGTCGGTACGAAGGAAGTCGAAGACCGGGCTGCCTGGAAAGAGGGTCCGCAACAGAGTGGACTTGCCCGTCTTTCGAGCGCCCCACAGGAATGCTGATTGGGCCGCCGGCAGGTCCAGGTTCA
>CAZNWW010000465.1:0-3971 GCA_964576155.1 uncultured Myxococcales bacterium
TTTCTCCGTGCCCATCCCGACCTTCGACCGGAGCCAGGGCGACATCGAGAGGGCATCCGCACGGCTCCGCCGGTCACGGCTGGAGCGGCTCTCGGTCCTCGCCGGGATCCGCGGAGAGGTGCTCCGATCCCACGCCCGTCTGACCTCGCTCCATAGAGAATGGACCCGGCTCCAGGACTCAGTGCTCCCAGCGTCCCTCCGGGCCTGGCGCACAGTCCACGACGCGTTCGCCGGAGGCGAGTTGACCATGCTTGACGTCGCAGCCAGCGGCGCTGAGCTGCTATCCCTGCAAGAACGAGAGATCGCCATCCGTGTGGAGCATGCGCTCGCACGGGTCGCGCTGGCCGAGGCCCTGGGGAGAATCCCGGAGTTCCTCGATTCGGAGGTGACACCATGAAGCGGTCTATCCTGTTGATCGCCTCGTTGATCGGATTCGTCGGCTGCCAGAACCAGAGGACTGAGCCCGAGAGCGGGCACGCCCATGGCGGAGAAGACGACCCTTCGACAGGCTCAGGGCAGGCCAAGGGTCACGACCATGGCGAAGGCGAGCATACCGCTGAGATAGCCGTCGCCCCGGGGATTGAGAAGGACATCCTCACCAGACACCGGGTGCAAGAGGGCGTCAGCTACTTCGATCTCGAGCTCGCCTGCGAGGTGGAGACCGCGCCCGAATCGACGGTGCGCATCCTCTCCCTGGTAGACGGTCGGGTCCTGGACCTCGAGATGACTACAGGCTCGCGCGTGGAGAAGGGAGCGCTGCTGGGTACGGTGATCTCAGCGGAGCTCGGCGCTATCCGTCTCCGCCACGACGTGGCCCACCGAAACTCCACCCTGGCCCGCCAACGCATGGAGCAGGTACACGACGTCCACAAGAACCTCGAGAACCTGGTGTCCGCAGCGGAGCAGAGGAGCGGCTCGCTCCTGCCCGACGCATTGCCGGATCTCGTGGTCGGCGCATGGAAGGGACGACTGCTCTCTGCACGGAACCGCCTGGTGACCGCGCAGATCGACGCGGATCGAGTACACATGAACGCCGCAGACCTCCGGATCCTGGCCAAGGGTCTCGCCGAAGGGGAGTGGGAACGAAAGAAGGACGACCTCCGCGCCGGCGAGCTGGGCGGTAAGCTCCTCGAGGCCAACGCGGACCGGCGCCACGCGTGGACGGTCTACAAGCGGGAGAAGGACCTCGCAGCGGACGGCCTGGCGCCCAAGCGGCGCCTGGACGGAGCCAGGCGAGACCTCGCTGTCACCCGTGCAACCCTGGACGGACTTGTCCAGCAGGCCCACCTCGACGCGGCGGCCATGGAGACCAGCGCGGACGAGGATCTGGCCACCGCCAGGGCGGCCTTCCGATCTGTGGTCGAGGAGATCTCCCTCGAGATGCAGACCCATCAACTCGAGGAGATCAAGCTCGAGGCGGAGGCCACCGCTACCCTCGAGGTGACCCACCGTGAGCTGGCCGACTACGGAGTGGATCCAAACGCCATCGAGGCGGCCTGCACCCTGGGTGACAGCAAGGGCTCGAGCTTCTGGGAGATTCGTGCCCCGGCTACGGGGATCGTCATCGAGCAGCACGTCGCCGCGGGCCAGTCCGTGCAGGCAGGGAGCTTGATTTACACCATAGCGGATCCCTCGCGGCTGTGGGTCCAGTGCGACGTCTATGATCGGGACCTGTCGCGCCTCGCCAGCGCGAAGCTCCCGCTCCTGGCCGATGTCCGCTCACGGGCGTGGCCCGGGAGGGTGTTCCCCGGCTCCCTGAACTACATCTCCGCAACCACTGATCGCGCGACCCGCACGACCAGGGCACGGATCACCATCACCAATCCCGGCGGACGCCTCCGCCCCGGTGCGTTCGTCCGTGCGAAGGTGCGCATCCCCGTGGACAGCTCACTCCTGGTGGTCCCCCGCCGATCCCTGGTGCGGACCGGCGGAGAGGATGCGGTCTTTGTCAGAGCCGAGTGTGGAAACTGGAGCCGACGCGCGGTCGACGTCTCCGAGGTCGCCGGTGAGAAAGCCTGGATCCGCCAGGGCCTGGCGCCGGGAGAGATCGTCGCCTCCCGTGGCGCCCACATCCTCGACGCTGAGCAGCGCTGGTCAGACGTGGGCGCTGCATGCTCCGCGCACGGCCACGCGCACTAAGGGGGATGTGATGTTCGATGCATTGCTCAAGCAGCGCGCGCTCTCGTTGCTCCTCGCCGCTGGGATCCTCCTGGGTGGGGTGCTCGCGTGGCAGGATCTTCCCGTGGACGCGTTCCCCGACGTCACCGGGGTCCAGGTGCAGATCGCTACCCAAGCCGACGGCCTCTCCACCGAGGGCATCGAGCGCCTGGTCACGATCCCCATCGAGGACGCCATGGGGGGCCTCCCCGGGTTCACCGAGGTGCGCTCAATCTCCAAGGACTCCCTCTCCCTCGTGACCGTGGTCTTCGAGGAAGACAAAGACATCGACCTCGCCAGGCAGGAGGTCTCACAGCGCCTCGATCACGTACGCGGCGAACTCCCCCGGGGGATTGACCCAGAGATGGGGCCCAAGATCTCAGGCCTCGGCGAGGTCTTCCAGTACACCCTCGAGGTGGGTTGGACCTGCGCGGATCACCCGGAGGTCTGGGAGGAGGAGCCCGGGACCTGTCCCCACGACGGACATCCCCTTGCCAGACCGGAGATCCCGCTGAGGGAGCTGCGGGACCTCCAGGACTGGGTCGTGGCACGCCACCTCGTCCGGTTGAAGGGGGTCACGGAGATCAACTCCTTCGGCGGCGAGGTCCGGCAGATCGAGGTGCTGCCGGATCCAGACCTGCTGGTGGCTGGCGGCTTCACCCTCGGGGACCTCGAAACCGTGATCACCACGGCCGGTGACGACGTCGGCGGCGGCTTCGTCGACGACGGTGAGTGGCGGCGCTACGTGGTCGGCCGCGGCCGCTTCAAAAGCCCTGAGGATGTCCGAGATCTCGTCCTCGGCGCAGTGGACGGCACCCCGGTCTTCCTCCACCAGGTCGCAGAGGTCCGCATCGGACACGTCCCGCGGTTCGGCTCGATCAGCCGCAACGGCAAGGGCGAGACCGTGGGGGGCGTGGTGATGCTCCTCCAGGGGGCCAACGCGCAGGAGGTCGTGGGGCGTATCCACGGGGCCATCGAGGACCTGGTGCCCAGCCTCCCGGACGGCGTGCGGATCATTCCGTACTATGACCGGACCCTCCTCACCGATGCGTCCGTCGGCACGGTGTCCGAGGCCCTCCTGGTGGGCGGCTCGCTTGTGGTCTTCGTGCTCCTGCTCTTCCTGTGGAACCTCCGGGCTGCGCTCGTCGTTGCCCTGTCCCTGCCCCTCACGGCCTCCCTTGTCTTCCTGACCATGCGGTGGACGGACATCTCCGCGAATCTCATGACCCTGGGCGGTCTCGCAATCGCCATCGGAATGATCGGGGACGGTGCGATAGTCGTCGTCGAGGCGATGGTGCGCGCAGCGCGGGGAGAAGGAGACCGCCAGGGCCGCCTCGTCGCGGCCCTGAACGAGGTGGCCCGCCCGGTCTTCTTCTCGATCCTGGTCATCGTCGCAGTCCTCCTGCCGCTGTTCAGCCTGCAGGGCATCGAGGGAAAGATGTTCCGTCCCATGGCCGCGTCCATCGCTTTCGCGATGCTCGCGTCCCTGGTGGTCTCCCTGGGCGTGATCCCAGGACTCGCGTCCTTCAGTGGCCGCGGCAAGGACGAGCACAACCCGATCGAACGCCTCCTTCTCGCTGTCTATCGCCCGCTCCTGCGTCTGTGCCTGCGGTGGCGCCTCCTGGTCGCCCTGGCCGCGGTCTGCTCCCTGGCCCGCGCCCTGGCGCTGGTGCCCCGACTCGGGACGGAGTTCATGCCCAGCCTGCAGGAGGGCACCCTGACGGTGATGGTGAACCGGGCCTCCACCGCGTCCCTGGGTTCGAGTTCGACCATCGCTACCTGGCTCGAACGAGAGATCCTCGAGAAGATCCCGG
>CAZNWW010000466.1:0-2704 GCA_964576155.1 uncultured Myxococcales bacterium
AGGACACCGGCCTTTCACGCCGGCGACAGGGGTTCAAATCCCCTTGGGGACGCCAATCGCATGGAGGCCGCGAGGCTCGTCCGTGCTGCGTCCGGGCGAATAGCTCAGTGGGAGAGCGCCGGCTTTACACGCCGATGGTCGCAGGTTCAATCCCTGCTTCGCCCACTCGAATTAAAGTGTTGCATCCGATGATCCGCCGGATATACTCGCTCGGACCTCCTCATAGGAGGTGTTGAAAGCTGGGGGCGGTAGTTAAGTTGGTTATAACGCCGGCCTGTCACGCCGGAGGCCGCGAGTTCAAGTCTCGTCCGCCCCGCCAGTATGAAAGAGGGGTCCCTGAACGGGCCCCTCTTTTTTTTGTCTCCCCTCTTCTCTTTGTCTTTTGGAGACACGTCCTCCCATGACCGACTCCACGAAGAACCCACTCCCAGAAGGCGTCAGTCCCTATCTCGGTATCTCCCTGGTCGCCATGGCTGTGCTCTCCCTGGAGATAATCTCCATGCGGCTCTGGGCTGTGGAGAGTTATTCGAGCTTCGGTCACATGGTCCTGAGCATCGCGATGCTGGGCTTCGGGGTCAGCGGGACCATCCTTGCCGTGGCCGGTGATCGCCTTCGCTCCCGGACCATGTGGTTGCTGGACCTGACCAGCCTCCTCTTCCCCCTGACCGTTGCCTTGTCCGTGATCCTCGCACGACAGGTCCCGTTCCACCCCCAGGACCTGATGAAGGACTGGACCCAGATGGGCTGGGTGGGCCTCCTGTACCTGATCCAGTTCCTCCCGTTCTTCATGGGATCCATGTTCATCGGCCTCCTCCTCCTGGCTGCAGGCCCTCGGGTGGGGCGGCTCTACGGCGCGGATCTCATCGGATCGGGGTTCGGCGGGCTCTTGGCCCTGGCCGCGTTCTACCTCATCCCTCCGCGCTGGCTGCCCGAGTACGTGGTGGTGCTGGCCTTCGCGGGCCACCTGGCGTGGCGCGCGCCGCGGCTGCTGTCAGAGGTCAGACAGACCGTGCTGGCCGTGGTGGTCCTCGCCACCTCCATCGGGCTGCTGGCTGCGGCCGGTGATATCCGCATGTCCGAGGACAAGTACGTTCCATATCGGATGTCCACCCGGGAGGTCACAGACGCCCGAATCATCGTGGAGCGGCACGGCCCCCTGGGCTTCTTGCAGGTGCTGGAATCTACCAGCGAGCGTTGCGCCTGGGGCCTCTCCACCGCCACCCCCCCGGACGCCCTGGTGCCTCAGCAGGCCCGGCTCTGCGTCGATGGCCACGCAGGCCCCTGCGTGGCCCGGGCAGTGGAGGGGGCCGACGCGGACTTCATGGACTGGACCCTCTCGTCCCTCCCATATCGCCTCGTCCCCGGCGCGCAGGTGCTCCAGTTGGGCCTCGGCGGGGGGCTCGGTGTGCGAGAAGCCCTGCGCCACGGCGCGGCCGGGGTGGTGGTGGCCGAGACCAACAGCCAGGTGGTCGACCTCCTGCGGGAAGAGCTCGGCGAGTACACCGATCACCTCCTCGATCGCCCAGAGGTGTCGATCCAGGTCCGGGACGGACGGGACCTTGCTCGTCGGAATCCGGGGGGCTTTCAGCTTGTGATCTGGCGCCTCCCCGGCGCAGGGGGCGTGTCCTTCGCAGGGGCCGAGACGATACACGAGTCCTTCCCGGTCACCCTGGACGCGTTCGCCGAATACATGGCCGCGCTGGACGACGACGGGGTCCTCGTTCTCGAGACCAGTCTGGAGCCGACCCGCCGGGCCTTGCGTCTGTTGGTCACGGGCGCCGAGGCCTGCCGGGCCCTGGCCTCAGAGGCCGGCTGTGCCGATCGGGTGGCCTTTGTCCGCAGCGAGCTGGTGGGGCTCCTGATCATCGGGAAGCGGCCCCTCCCGGAGGCCTGGATCGAGGAGATCCGTACCTTCGCATGGGAGCGGCAGTTCTCCGCGTCCTATCTCCCTGCGCTCACCGCGGAGGAGATCCGGGAAGACATAGCGGCCGAGGAGGCCTACTTCGAGCAGTTCGACCAGCTCGCGGACGACCAGGAGCAGGGCGGCGCAGCGGTCCACCACGATCCCTACTTCGATTGCCTGGAGGTCCTGCTCCGGGGGGACGCGGACGCTCGGGCGGCCTACCTGGACGAGTACCCCTTTGATCTCCGTCCGGTTCGGGATGATCGGCCCTACTTCGACGCGTACCTGAAGCGCGGCTCGGCCGCGTTCCTCCACGAGACCAGCATGGACCCCGACAACTGGGTCCGGCGGATGCCCTACGATCTCTACGCAGAGCCCCTCTTGTGGGTGACCCTCGTGCAGGCCCTGGTCCTGGGCCTCCTGATCCTCCTGATTCCCCTCGCCAGCCGGCGGGCCGGGGTGCGTCGGCGGGGCGCCTGGCGTACGGTGGTTTACTTCATGATGCTCGGCCTCGGGTACATGCTCGTGGAGATGGTCCTGATCCAGTGGCTGACCCTCTTCCTGGCCGAGCCGGTGTTCTCCGCGTCGATCATCCTGGCTATTCTCCTGGTGAGCTCCGGGGTGGGATCCCTGGTGTCAGGGCGCTGGATTGAGAGGCCGTCGCGAGGGATCGCCATCGCCGCGGCCGGCACCGTGGGAACGCTCCTCGTCTTCGTGGTGGCGCTCACACCCCTGCTCGAGGCGATGCTCTTCCTGCCCTTGCTGGCCCGGGTCCCGGTGACTGCGCTCTTCCTGGCCCCT
>CAZNWW010000466.1:2714-3970 GCA_964576155.1 uncultured Myxococcales bacterium
GCGGGATTCTTCATGGGGATGCCATTCCCCCTGGGGATGGCCGCGCTGGCCCGTCGGGGAGACAGCGCCCTCACCGCCTGGGGGTGGGGGATCAACGGCGCAATCTCCGTGTCCGCGATCATCCTGGCGCGGGTCCTTGCGATCCGTGTGGGCTTCACCTGGGTGATCG
Organism: uncultured Myxococcales bacterium; assembly: GCA_964576155.1. GTDB lineage: Bacteria > Myxococcota_A > UBA9042 > CAIXZC01 > CAIXZC01 > CAZNWW01. The sequence continues at coordinate 2,884 of CAZNWW010000466.1, forward strand.
TCCTGGCGGCCGCTGCCTACGCGGTGGCCTGGCTGGCCTTCCCCGGACGTATGGACGATTGATGCGTCTCCCGCGAGACATCCGGGATCTCGTGCGCCGGGTGGCCGAGGGCGGCGGCGGCGCCTTGCGCACCGAGCCCGCAGCGGTCCCCCTCCTGGCAGCCTCCCTGGCCCGCACCACGAACCGTCGCCTGATCATCGTGGCCCCGACCCGAGCTCGGATGGAGGCCCTCCAGGTCGAAGTGGAGGCCCTGATGCCCGGTCAGGTGGTGGGCATGGCCCCCTGGCTGGCCTCTCCCTACGTCGTGGCCCAGGGCGACAGGGAGGCGGAGGCGTCCCGCCTTGGTGCGCTGGCTCGTTTTCTCCAGGAGCCGGCGGCCACCCGCTGCCTGGTGGTCACCGCCTGGGAGTGGCTCCGGCGTCAGCCCGAGCCCGCGTTCATCGACCGCCGCACCATGCTCCTGGTGACCGGCGAGCTGGTGGATCGCACGGAGCTGATCAAGGGGATCCTTGATCTGGGGTACGGCCGCATAGAAGCGGTGGCGGAGCCCGGCCAGGTAGCGGTTCGGGGGGGCCTCATCGATGTCTTCCCCGCGGGCGCGGCGCGCCCGGTGCGAATAGATCTCTTCGGCGACGAGATCGAGAGCCTGGCGCACTTCGACCCGGACACCCAGGCGGCGGAGGATGAGGCGGATCTCTGTGTGGTCCCGCCGGCGCGCCTGGTTCCTCTGGATGACGGCACCGTGGGGCGTCTGCGGGATGGCATGCGCAGCCTCGCCGGAGATCTTCGATACCCTTCCCGGCTCCTGGCCGACCTCGTGCGCAACCTGCAGGAGGGACAGCGCCCGCCGGAGCTGGAGGTCCTCTACCCCCTCGGCGTCGACCTGGAGGCGACAGTGGCGACTTACGGAGACGACGCAGTCGTGGTCTTCGACGACCTGGACGAGGTCCGGAAGCAGCTCAGGGAGACCTGGGACCAGGAATGGGATCGGTACCAGGTGGCCCGCGGCGCGGGCGCGCTGGTGATCCCGCCGGATCGAATCTATCGGCCGCCCGAGGAAGCCGAGGACCCGGCTCGCCTGGAGCGA
>CAZNWW010000467.1:0-3967 GCA_964576155.1 uncultured Myxococcales bacterium
CACGGGCGACCCGTCCTCTCGTGAGTTCGGTTGCTGGTACGCGTTCACCGTGGGAGACGCAGAGCCCCCCGAGGGTTTCAGGTCCATCCCCCTGGCGAAGTACTGCGACGACTGCACCTTGTCCCTGCTGCACCAGAGCGCGAGCGGGCCAGCGCCGAAGACCGCAGAGGTCTGGGATCTCGACGCCAGCCCCGACGCGCAAAGCCCGACCTGGATTGCGGAAGACACCACCCGCATCTCGAACCTGATGGCGGGGTTTCAGGAAATCCTCCCGTTCTCATGGCAGGTCGTCAGATTCTATGCCGGAGGACCCCTGCCGATTCGGAATCTGCTGTTGATCCAGATTGCCCTTGGGGCAACGTTGCTCCTCGTGCTTCATGGTGGAGGCTCGACCTCTGGAGGGTTCCTGAGCACGCCACGGCTCTTCGCACCGGCTCTCGGGCTCTTGGTGGCGTCAGGGGTTGCCTTCCTTTGGTGGTGGCTGGGCAGCAACCTCCCCGAAATATCGTGGGAGTCCTTCCTTCCACAATTGATCGGAGATCGCGAGATGGTCTTCAGGGCGCGGGAGTTCGCGGTCGTCTCGGTGTTCTTGGGATCGGCAATTGCCGGACTGGTGGTTGCGGCAGCGATGGGGATCCGGTGGGTGCTCCGCCACGGGATGCCTCGCGCTGTCTTGTGGACGGTGGGCCTCGCGTTCCTCGTCCTGGGTGTCTCTCTCCTTGTTCGGCTGGGCTTCACTGAGCCGAATGTGTTCACCGACGGCGGCACCGGGCACGAACGCGTCCTCGACTATGGTCCTGGATACGGAGGCCTGTGCGTCATGGTTCCCTGGTTCCTCCCCGCGCACTTGGAGGGACAGATCTGGCCGGCGGTTCGGGTTTTGACGATCCTGTCGGGACTGGCGCCGGTGTCGTTGTTCCTCCTGGCCCTCGGAGCGGGCCTGGGACGACCCGTCGCGCTCCTGTCCGGGCTGACATTGGCGTGCTGGCCCCTCCACGCTGCGCTGTATTCCAGCGACTTCCTCAATGGAGGGAACCTGACTCTCACCTTGACGGGGCTTGCCTTCGCCGTCGGTGCCCTGCGCCTGGATCGCGCCTGGCTTCTCCTCCCCGCCGCGTGTGTCCTGAGCTATTCGATCTGGGGCCGGCCGGAGGCGCCTCTCCATCTCCTTCCAACCCTGGTGCCAGGGGTGCTCGCCTTGCGCCGATGGGGGCACAGGTTCGAGACCTGGGCTGGGGTCGGATGGGTGGGTCTCGCGTTGGCAGCCCTTCTGTTCTCCTTCGTACACCGACCAGAGCGTCTGGAGCCGGTCGTGAGAGTCGCCGGGCTCTTCGTTCTCCCCTGGGAAGGCGTGGTCCAGGCCGGTTTCGCGGCGTTCCCCTGGTGGCTCCTGCTTGGTTTTCCTCTGGGCGCCGCCTTGGCCCCGAGACCGTACTGGGTCTCGTTCATGGTCCTCGGCGGGTTCGCATCGGGTGCGCTCCCCGTTTTTCTGGGTGGGATGCCTGAAGATCTCCTCGAAGGGTTCCGATATGGGACTCCCGTGGCTGCTTGGTTTGCCCTGGTCTCCGGCGCGGGGCTTCACTGGCTCGTAGTCCGCCTGCCGACGAGTCGACTGCGTTCCGGAGGATTGGTACTCATCGCCGCAGCGGTGTGCATGACCCCCCTCTTTCACCTGGAGTACCTGGCGACACCCTATGGACCCAGGAGCACGGACATCGCCTTCCGCAAGGCGTTGCGACGGATCCCCTCCGAGTGTGGCGTGGTGGTCCCGGGTGAGGACAGGCATGACGGACTCGACCCCGCGGTGCGCTATGACTACATCGCAGTGGAGGAATGGAAGAAGGATCCGGATCTGCCGTCGGTGGACAGGATCGTAGGCGCGCAGAGGTTCCTCGCGGAGTTCCGGGGAGGTCGAGGCCTCCCCCGGGTCTCTTCGTTCGCCATGGATCAATCGAACCCCGTGGACGGCAATTGCTGGTACTTCTTCTCCACGGGCGAATGCCTCGTCACGCAAGGAAATTACTCGGGGAGCAGCGTGACCCAGGACCCCGGGTCCTGCCGCGCCCTGGAGGCGGCCGTGGATATGGAGCCCTTGGAGACCTTCGCCGTGGGCTTCCGGTGCCATCGATTGGTCTCAGTGCCGAGAGTTCGAGAACTGCCCAGACATGCGCCGGACTTCCCGACGCGCCTTTTTCGGGTGCAGGGGGTGAAGCCCGGGTTCCCTCCGGACGGTGAACCCCGGAAGGTGGAGGAGGACGAAGCGTTCGAGCCGTAGCGCCGTAGCGGCAGGGAACCGCACAGCGGAGGACTTTGCAACTCCGGACGAATCCTTCGATACTTTTCGTTGAGGACCATCCCTGTTGCATTCCAGCTATGCCCTCGCCTGGGAATGAGCCCCGGACAAAGCTCGGTGGATGTTGGTTGCGGTTCTGGGAAGCCTGCAGGCTGAGCCCCCTTGCCGCCGCAGGTTCCTCTTGTTACATTCCCCACTGGCACAAAGGACGTAGCTTAGACATGCACACAGATCACTCCTTCCTCCCGCTCCTCTTGATCGCTGCGCTCGCGTTCATGGTGCCTATTGTGGTGGCGCGGATGCGGTGGTTCCAGGCGCCTGCGGTGGTCCTGGAGATTGTGTGCGGCATGGCCATCGGGCGGAGCGGGTTCGACCTGGTGGCCGAGAGCGATGTCCTGGGCTTCCTCTCGCTGTTCGGTTTCGTCTATCTGATGTTCCTCGCCGGGCTCGAGATCGACTTCAGCCGGCTCAAGGTACAGTGGGGAGAGCGACGGGAGGAGGGGCTCTTCAAGAATGCGTTCTTCCTGTCCGGGGGACTGTTCGTGGGTACCGCAGCCCTCTCCATGGTCGCTGCGTGTGGACTGAGTCACTGGGGCGTGGTCGAGGCGGACAGCCTCCTGCTCCTGGGCCTGATCTTCGGCACGACATCTGTGGGCGCAGTGGTCCCCACCCTCAAGGAGCGGGGGGAGATCGGGTCACCCTTTGGTCAGGTCCTGCTCCTCGCGGCGATCATTGCTGACGTGGTGACCATCGTGGCCCTCACGGTGGTCTTGATCTTGATGACCGAAGGGGTCTCCTGGGAGCTCCTCGTGGTCGTGGTGATGTTCCTGGTGCTCTACCTGGCGGTGAAGATCGGCCACACCCTGAACGAGCGGGGACATCTCTCCGCGCTCTTTGGCGGGGTGATCTCCGCGTCCACCCACATCAAGGTACGCGGGAGCCTGGCCCTGCTCCTGGTCTTCGTGGCGCTGGCAGAGGTCATCGGCGTGGAGATCGTCCTCGGTGCGTTCGTCGCGGGCGCGCTCGTTTCAATGTTCACCCCCCGCGCGCACGACCTCCTGACTCACAAGCTCGAGGCCCTGGGCTACGGGTTCTTCGTGCCCCTCTTCTTCATCATGGTGGGAGTGCGCTTCGACATGTCGGTGCTCACAGGGGGATGGCCGACCCTGCTGATGCTCATGGGCCTCCTGGTGGCCGCGTATTTCGTCAAGGTCATTCCAGCGGTGCTGGCCCTTGGGCGTCGCTTCGGCCGTCGCCGGGCGTTCTCCGGCGGGATCCTGCTCAGCTCGCGTCTCACCCTGATCATTGCGATCTCCGCTGTGGCCCTGAGCCTGGGCCTCATCAGCGACGCGATGAACTCCGCGGTGATCCTCCTGGCCATCATCACCTGCACCATCTCCCCGGCGCTCTATGCGCGCATGACCCCCAAGCGGGTCCGTCACCAGCAAAGGGTTGTCGTCGGTGGGGCCGGACGGGTCGGGCGGGAGCTGGTCCGGCGCCTCCGGGAGCAGGGGGTGCCGGTGTTGGTCATCGAGCAGGCTCAAAGCCAGCTCGAGAAGCTCGGGGATGTCGGCATCGCCTCGGTGGTCGGAGATGTCTCCGACCCCGATGTGATCAAGGGCGCAGGTCTCACGGAGGACGATGTCTTCGTCGCCGTGACCGGAGACGATCAGA
>CAZNWW010000468.1:0-3966 GCA_964576155.1 uncultured Myxococcales bacterium
TGCACGCACGGAGGGCGGCGCGGGCATCATCGTGCTCCGGTCCACCCGTGCCGCGGGACGGACCGGCACCATCACCCCGTCCCCCCGCCCCGGCTCCACGGTCACCATCCCCCGAGCCGACGTGGACTGCATCATCACCGAGTTCGGTGTGGCGCGCCTCCGCGGGCGCAGCATGCGCGAACGCGCCATGGCCCTCATCGCCATCTCACACCCAGATCACCAGGAGCGCCTCGCCGGAGACGCCAGTGAGCAAGGGATCATCTGATTGTGTACCCCAGGAGAGTCATGATGAACCACGTCCTCGCAGCCTTCGCCCTGTCCCTCGTGCTTGGCCTGGCCGCCTGCTCCGGTGCGCAGATGTCCCAGGAGCCGTCCTCCGACGAGATCGACGACCCGTACTCGGGCCGGCAGGTGATCCTCGGGGAGGAGGGTCGGGTCACCCTCCTGCAGCTCTACGCAGACGACTTCGAGGCGCTTCCGCTCAGCGATCGGATCCTGGCGTACCATCTCTACCAGGCGTCAGTGGCCGGACGGGATATCGCATGGGATCAGACCCACCGGCACTCCCTTGCGATCCGCGGTCTCATGGATGCGATCCTGACCCATCCTCGCGGGATCGCCGAGGATTCTCTGGCCCGGTTCCGGCGGTACGCTCGCCTCCTATGGCTCAACAACGGACCCTACTATTCCCGAACGAAGGACCGCTTCGCCCCGGAGTTCACCCGACAGGAGCTCGTGGTTGCGCTGGGCATAGCGCAGGGCAACGGCGCAGGACTCGGAGATCTCGGCGAGATCGTCGCCCGGATCGAGGGCTTCCTCTTCAACCCCGGGATGGAGCCACTCTCCACCAACAAGAATCCACCACCGGGGGGGGATATCCTCCTGGACAGCGGGAACAACTGCTACTCCGGTGTCTCCATGGCCGACCTCGATCGCTTCGAGGAGCAGCACCCGCTCAACTCCCGCCTGGTGAAGCGTGGAGGTCTGCTCGAAGAGGAGGTCTTCCGAGCAGGGCTTCATCTGGACGACAGCTGGGAGATACCTCCGGGACGCCACGGGGCGGCCCTCGGCGCGGTCATCACGCACCTCGAGGCTGCCGTAGCCACCACGGAAGGGCGTCAACAGGACTACCTCCTGACCCTCGTCGAATTCTATCGGACCGGAGACCCGACTACCTTCGACAAGGCGAGCATCGCTTGGCTCGAGGCCGACACCGACGTGGACATGATCCACGGTTTCATCGAAACCTACCTGGACGCCCGGGGCGCAAAGGGTGAGTACGAAGGCCTCGTCACCTACCGCAACCCGGAGGCCACACGTGTCCTCAAAATCCTCGCAGAGAACGCGCAGCATTTCGAGGACGCGGCCCCTTGGAAAGCCAAGTACCGAAAGACCTGGGGACGGATCCCCGTGGCGAATGCGGTGAACGTCCTGGTAGGCATAGGCCACGCGGGCCCCAACGTGCCGCTCGGGATCAACCTCCCGAACTCCCAGACCATCCGGGAGAAGCATGGCTCGAAGTCCGTGTTCCTGGTGAACGTCATGGACACGGTGCAGGCTGCGCTCTCGGACCGCGCCCTCGAAGAGTTCGTTCCACCCGAGGAGCAAGATGCGGTGCGTCGCTACCGGCACAAGTTGGGCCGGGTGATGGTGGGACTCCACGAAGTGGTGGGACATGGCTCCGGTAGAGTCTCAGAAGACCTGAAGGGGGATCCCTCGGACCACCTCAAGGAGACCTACGCCACCCTCGAGGAGGCCCGGGCCGAGTTGGTAGCGCTCCACCACGTCTTCGATCCAATCCTGGTCGAGACCGGACTCCTCCCCCACCCCGCGGCCGCAGAGGTAGCGCTGCGCGGATACCTGCGCAGCGACCTGCTCCAGCTCCGGCGAGTGGAGAGTGGGGATCGCTTCAACGACGACCACATGCGGGCGACGCACCTCATCGCCGAATACTTGAAGAAACGCGGTGACTGTGTCGAGATGCGTGTCATCAATGGGGACCACTACCCGGTGATCATTGACCTCGCGAAGGCCCGAAAGACCATCGCGACGCTCCTCGCCGAGGTGATGCGAATCAAGGCCGAGGGCGACTACAAGGCGGCCCGGACCCTCATAGACACCTACGCCATCCACTTCGACTCCGATCTCAGGGACGAGGTGGTCCGGCGCGCCCGCGAGGCTGGGATCCCCCAGTTCTATGGATTCCACATGCCCGGCATCCATGCGATCCGGGACGGATCCGGCGCCATCATCGACGTCCTTCTCGACTACTCCGAGGACTTCGAAGCGATGATGCTCCGCTGGGATGGAGCGACTCTGTGAGCCCGAGCATCTCCGACGGCATCACCCACAGCCTCCTTCGAGAGATCCTCCAAGGCGAGTTCAAGGCCGGCGACAAGCTCCCGCCCGAGCGGGAGCTTGCGGTGCGGTTCCACACCAACCGAAACACCTTGCGGGAGGCGCTCAGGAACCTCGCCACCATGAACCTCATCGCAGCCCGCCAGGGGGACGGGCTTCGGGTCCAGGACTTCCGAGAGACCGGGGAGTGGACCCTCGTACCATGGATGATCCAGATGGAGGGCGGCACCCTCGATGAACGCATCCAGTTGCTGGAGGACATCCTCCGCCTGAGGCGGGTCCTCATCGAGGACGTGGTCCGCACCCTCGCCCTTCAGGGAACCGAGGATGAGATCCTCTCCATGCGGGTCATCGTCGAGCGCCAGCGGGACCACTTCGACGACCCCCGGGTCATGGTCGAGACGGACCTGGAGCTCCTCCTCGCGATGGTCGCCGCGTCCCGTTCCCTCGCGTTCAAGTGGATCTTCAACACCGTGGTACGGATGTACCGGGAGATCGTGTTGGTCCACCCGGGTCTGCTCTACTTCTCTGACGACTACTGCGACACCTACGACGAGATGCTCTGCGCGTGCGCAGAGCACGATCCCGTCAAGGCGGCCGCGATGATGAGGGCCCACCTCGAGGAGTCGGACGAGGTCATCCTGGGGACCATCCACGCGCTGCGGGATCTGGCTGAGGAGTAATGATGCGCAGGCTGTTCATCTGTGTCCCCATGGTCATCATCGGGCTGGTGGCCTGCGCCGGCGAGGGCGGTGATCCGGCGGACCTCGGGCCGGACATTCAGGACACACAATCCGACGCCCCGGTCTGCCCCGAGAACCGCCGCATCGGGCAGCCCTGCGAGATCGACTGCGAATGCGCCGGCGGGATCTGTGCGCTCAACGAGTACGCGCCGTTCCGCTTCTGCACGAAGCCCTGCGGCCCCGTGCAGCCCGGCACTCCCTGTGAGCCCGAAGCCGGCGAGACCACCTGGACGAGTCTCTGCCTGGAGTTCCCCCTCGGTGAGTTCGTCGCTTCGCCGAAACGCTTCTGCGCACCCCTCTGCGAAGACCTCGGTGACTGCGGCGCGCTCGGCGCGCCCTGGGAGACCTGCGAGCAGCCCCTTTGGAAAGGCAACCCTCTCTACGCGTCCCTCCCGGACAAGGTCTGCATCAGCCCCTCGGCCCAGGGTCACGAGCCCATCGATCCGGACAGCTGTGAAGGCTGGCAGGCCCTCTTCCCCACCTTCGGCGGAGAGGTCGCGGCCTGTGAGCAGTACTGCCAGTTCCTGGACTCCTGCAAGCACGTGGACACCCTGACCTTCGTAGCCGACTGCTGTGCATTCGGCTGCATCCAGGCGGTGGTACCGACCGGCGAGGTGAACGAGAACCTCTTCAAGGATATCCGCTGCTTCACCGACAACTTCCAGGCCTTCTACGGCACCGCCCTCGTCTGCACCATGCCCCTCGACGAATGCGGCGACAGCCCGATCATCTACTGAGCCAATCCTCCCTATCGTCATCCCGACCGACCGAAGGGAGCGGAGGGACCTCAGGCAGTTCTTTTGGGAACGAAGCCAAGCAACCCGGTCGGCACCTCTTGATTGATCACATCTCCATTGTCCCGAGA
>CAZNWW010000469.1:0-3961 GCA_964576155.1 uncultured Myxococcales bacterium
AGTCGGAGTCCGACACGATCATGGACGACATCGAGGCGATGGCCTCGGTGAACCGTGAGCAGCTCGGCTTCATCCCCGCAGAGCAGAACGGCTCAGTAGCCGGGGCGCTCACCGTCATCGACACGGATCCCATCTCCGGGGAGCGCATCGAGATCGACTGCACCGCGTTCGGGCGAGGCAGCTACTCGATCCCCTCTCGGGTCGAGGGGCTCGAGTTCCGCACCGACGCTAAGTTCGTCCTCGCGGTGGAGACCGCTGCGCTCTTCGAGCGCCTCAACGGACACGCCTACTGGCGAGAGGCAGGGTGCGTCATCGTGGCCATGGGGGGTGTCCCAACCCGGGCCAACCGACGCTTCGTCCGGATCCTCTCGGACATGTGCGATATCCCCGTCTACATCTTCACCGACGGGGACCCCTATGGTTACGGGAACATCTACCGGACGATGAAGGTCGGCTCGGGGAACGCCGCAGCGGTGAACGAGTACTTCTGTGTCCCCCGGGCCCATCTCATAGGCGTGACCCCCCAGGACATCATCGACTACGACCTCCCCACCCATCCACTGGGCGACAAGGATCGCAAGCGCGCCCTCGACGCGATCAAGAACGATCCCTTCATCCAGCAGCACAAGAAGTGGATCAAGGCCCTCAAACAGATGCTCGATATGGGAGTTCGCGTGGAGCAGCAGGCCTTCGCTGCCAGGGGTTTGAACTACGTGATGGACACCTATCTCCCTGAGAAGCTCGCCGCCCCCGAGAAGATGCTGCCCTGACCCGGACTACCCCGAATGTGGAGTCTCCATCACCGAAAATCTCTCGATACATTCCGTATCGGTTGGTCGGCGAGGTACAGCGGGTGGACCGCGGTGACCTTGAGCGCGGCGGAGTTGCCGTCCCGCTCGAGGACGCCCTCCGCGGCCAGGACCGGGTGGGTGAGCAGGGGGGTGCGGAACCGCTTCCGGACCGAGGGCGGGACCACCAGATCCACGAAGCCCTTCTCGTCCTCCAAGGTCACGAAGAGCATCCCCGCCGCGGTGGGGGGGCGCTGGCGGACGATGACCAGACCCGCTGTGCGGAGTCGGCGCCCGGAGGGTGTGCGCTTCACGGTCACCGAGTCCAGGTAGCGGTGCTCCCTCAGCCAGGGGCGGATCAGGTCCAGTGGATGGGTATCCACCGACGTGCCCGCGTGGTGGTGCTCCGTGACCAGACGGTCGGCCCGGTCCATGCCCGGAAACTCCGGGAGACGGGTCTCCACCGGGGTCCGGGCCAGGATCCCCCCCTCGTCCCCGTAGAAGCGATGCGCAGACCAGATGGCACGCACCCGCCGCTGGCGGACCTCCAGGCCCTCTCCCGGGATCAACTCGTCCACTGCGCCGGCCACCGCCAGCTTGAACAGAACGTGGGCGGGACACCCCGTGCGTGCCACCAACTCGTCCATGTCCCTGAAGGGCCCCCCCGCGTCCCGCTCCGCCAGCAGGCGTCCCGCCAGCTCCGCCTGCAGTCCCTTCACCAGGCGCAGACCGATGCGCAGGGCCTGGGGGCCCTCCCCACCCAACACGGGAGGTTCCAGGGTGCAGTCCCAGCGGGATCGGTTCACGTCCAGGGTGCGCACCTCAACCCCGTGCCGGGCTGCGTCATGGAGGATCGTATGGGGACGGTAGAAGCCCATGGGCTGCGAGTTGACCAGCGCGGCGGCGAAGACCTCCGGGTAGTGACACTTGAGGTAGGAGGACGCGTAGGCCAGGAGCGCGAATGAGGCCGCATGGGACTCTGGGAACCCGTACTCCCCGAAGCCCCGGATCTGGTCAGCGATCTGCCGGGCGTAGGTCCGGGAGATCCCCTTGGCCTCCATGCGCTCCATCAGGCGCTCCAGGATGGGGTTCAGGCCCTTGGAGGCCCGCCAGGGCCCCATGGCCCGGCGGAGCCGATCGGCCTCCCCTGCGGTGAAATCTCCGGCCACCATGGCGAGCTTCATCACCTGCTCCTGGAACAGGGGCACCCCGTATGTACGCTCCAGCACCGCCTCCAACTCGGGCAGGGGATAGATCACGGGCTCCAGGCCCCGTCGGCGACGCAGGTAGGGGTGGACCATGCCGCCCTGGATTGGCCCCGGGCGGACGATTGCCACCTGCACCACCAGGTCGTAGTAGCACGCGGGCTTCAGGCGACCGAGCATGCTCATCTGGGCCCGGGATTCGATCTGAAAGACTCCCACGGTGTCCGCCTTCTGGATCATCTTGAAGGTGGACCTGTCGTCCGCGGGGATCGATGCCAGGGTGAGGTCCACGCGCCGGTGCTCGCGGAGGAGATCGAAGCTCTTCCGGATTGCGGTGAGCATGCCCAGGGAGAGGACGTCGATCTTCAAGAGCCCTGCGTCCTTGACGTCCTCCTTGTCCCACTGGATCACCGTGCGGCCCTCCATCCGTGCGGGCTCTATTGGGACCATGCGGTGGACGGGGATGTCGCTGATCACGAAACCTCCCACGTGGATCGAGAGATGCCGGGGGAAGCCGATGATCTGGCGCATCAGCTCACCTAGGAGGCGCACCCTGCGGTGGGTAGGGTCCAGCCCCGCAGTGTGGAAGACCTCGTCGGTGCTTGCGTCCTCCCTGCGGAGCTGGTGCATCACCCCGGAGATCCGGTCCACCTGCTCGAGGCTGAAGCCGAGGGTCTTGCCGACGTCCTTGACGGCCATGCGCCGCCGGTAGCGGATGAAGTTGGCCACCATCGCGGCCCGATCCCGCCCGTAGCGTCCGTAGATGTCCTGGATCACCTCCTCCCGCCGCTCGTGCTCGAAGTCCACGTCGATGTCCGGGGGCTCTCCCCGCTCCTCGGATATGAAACGCTCGAAGAGGAGTCGAGATCGGACCGGGTCGATGGAGGTGATCTCCAGGACATAGCAGACCGCGGAGTTCGCCGCGCTCCCTCGCCCCTGGCAGAGGATCCCCTGCGCCCGGGCCCTTGCGACGATGTCGTGCATGGTGATGAAGTAGTTCGCGTAAGAGAGCTCAGCGATGAGATTCAGCTCGTAGCGAAGCTGCCGCTTCACGTCCACGGGGACACGCCCGGGGTAGCGCCGCCGCGTACCCTCTCTGACGAGGTGCCGCAGCCAGGAGTCCGGCTCGTACCCCTCGGGGACCCCCTCGGCGGGGTAGTGATAGCGGATCTCGTCCAGGGAAAAGGTGCAACGCTCGGCCACCTCCCGGGTACGACGCAGCGCCTCGGGCCAGTCCCCGTAGAGGTGCCTCCGCTCATCCGGGTCCAGGGTGCGGAGCCATCGGTTCGGAGGGAGGCGATGGCCCGCCTCCTCGAGGGTGGTCCCGGCCCGGATCGCGGCCATGACATCGGCGAGGGGTTTACGCGCCGGATGGTGGAACCGCACCGGATGGGCCACCACCGGGAGGAGGTCCAGACGCCTGGCCTGCTCCAGGACATCGGCGATGCGCGACGCGTCCGCCGCTACGACGTATCGGGACAGGCCTGCATAGAATCGATCCCCGAAGGCCTCGCGGAGCGCGCCGGCCTCAGGCTCCCGCTCCAGGTGGCGGTGCACCAGTATCAGGCGGCTTGCGCGTGGCAATACGTCCTCGAGCTGCACCCGGGACTCGCCCTTGTCCGCCCGGCCGCGGCCGCGGCTGATCAGCTCGCAGAGATCCCCGTAGCCCTGGAGGTCCATGGCCAGGAGGTGCAGGGGAGGGCCGTCGGTGCAGGTGATCTCCGCGCCCACCAAGGGGCGCACCCCGAACTCCCGACCGGTCACGTGGGCGCGCACCGCGCCGTAGACCCCGTCCCGATCCGCTACGCCCAGGACATCCTGACCCCGGCGGGCTGCGTCCTCCATGTATTCTTCGGGGAGAGACGCCGCCTGGTGGAAGGTGTAGCCGCTGCGGCAGAGCAGCGAAACATAATCATCACGCTCGGGCATCAGTCGTCATGAGGAGGGGGGGACAACCGCCCCCTCCAC
>CAZNWW010000470.1:0-3961 GCA_964576155.1 uncultured Myxococcales bacterium
CGCCGGAGGCTAAGCACTCAACGTGTTAGCGGCAACGAGATGGAAGTATCCCAGGCGTGAGCGTGCGAACATCCCACTCCTGCGGACGTGGTAATCGACTACTGTCCAGGGGACGTTCGCACGCTCACGTCTGAGATAGGGATTCAGGAACTTCTGGGAGGGCTATCAAACCCGACTGTACGCGCTGCGCGGAGCCCAGCCGCTGCCCCGGGCTTCAATAAACAAGTAGTCGGCGACGTCGACGTCACCGGCAAGGGCAACGTCAACGGCGCCGACGGCTTGGTGTCCACTCCACGGTATTTGCATCGGGCCGGAAGACGAGCCTGCTACCCAACCTCGATCGCGAAGAACCGAAAGATCTGTGTGTGGGATCCGGGGGGGACGTTCGCCCTACTTCGCTCTGCGAGCTACGATTCCTGGTCGCGGGCTCCCGGCTCGGATTCCTGGTCGCTACTTCTACCGTGTGAAGGTGAGTCATGTCGAAGTGAGGTGGGCAGTGAGAAGCTCGGCCCTAATGATCATCGTGAAAGGGGCAGCCCTGATCCTTGGCCGCGGCCTTGTCGGCCTCGACCTCCTCGAGGAGCGCGTGGCAGACTTCGTGGAGGGTCTCGGAGGTCTTGACGGCCTTGGCGTTGTCGTGACAGAACTTCTTGGCTTCCTCCCGCTTGCCTTCGTCCAGGATGACCTTGACGTGCTCGGGACCCAGCTCGCCCGCGGCCTTCTCCAGGGCCCGTGAGCAGGTGTCCAGGGTCGGGCAGTCCTTGACCCCGGCGCAGTCGGCGAAGCGCTTGGCGTAGGCGGTTTCCCGGGCCACCTCCCGGCGGCAGTTGTTGAGGAAGAGCCGCTTGAAGTGGCCGTCGCTGCGCAGCCGCTGGTTTCCTGAACACTTCACCAGCAGGCGGTACATGTTCGCGCAGTCGTCCTTGATCTCCGGCGGATGCTCCACGGCCTTCGGTGCGCTGGGAGGCGGTGTCTTGGCCCCGACTTTGGCTGTGGGGGCCGCATCGTCGGACGCCGAATCCCTGCACCCGGCGAATGCCGCAAACGACAGGATGAGGAAGAGAATTATTGCTCGGTTCATTGGGTTCCTCAGTAGTGACAGGTGCCGTCCTTGCCGTCCCGGATGAGCATCACCTGGGTGTAGCAATGACTCGTGGAGGCGATGCAGCCGCCGGTTGTGCAAGAGTAGGACAGCATGCTGCAGTTGCTCGTGAGCAAGCCGCCGCCGTACCAGTACGAGCCGCAGATCCCGTAGGCCGCGCAGGACCCGAACTTGACGAACTGGGTCAGGTGGGCCACCTCTGCGATTGTCGCGATGTGGAACCCGGCGGCGATCGCCGTGGGGGTGTTCTCGCAGTACGCGGAGTTGCAGTAGCCGAGCTGCCAGTCCTCCGGGCCCTGCTCGAGGGTGCGCACGTCCAGGCCCAGCTTCACGCAGCCGCCGCCCTCGCTATGGCAGCTCCCGTCGCAGCCGTCCCCGGGGGTTTGGTTCCCGTCGTCGCATTCCTCTGGTGCCTCCACGACGTCGTTCCCGCAGCAGGGGAACATCGTCGTATTTGTGCACCCGGTGGCAGGCGCGCAGGAGTCGGTAGTGCAGGGATCTCCGTCGTTGCAGTTCGGCGCGCCGCTGCCCACGCAGGTCCCACCCTGACAGACATCCGTGACCGTACACGCGTTGGCGTCGTTGCAAGACGCGGAGTTGTTCACCGAGACACACCCGATGTCCGGGTCGCAGGAGTCGTCGGTACACCCGTTCTGGTCGTCGCAGTTCGCAACCCCGCTGCCCACGCAGACCCCGTCGATGCAGACGTTCACCGGGGTGCACGCGTTACCGTCATCGCAGGACGCGGAGTTGTTCACGTTCACACAGCCCAGGCCCGGATCACAGGAGTCGTCGGTGCAGACGTTTCCGTCGTCGCAGCCGAGCGCGCCCACGCCGACGCAGGCCCCCGCCGTGCATAGATCCACCACGGTACACGCGTCCCCGTCGTCGCAGGCCGCCGCGTTGTTCACGTTGGCGCAGCCTCCGAGAGAGCTGCAGGTGTCGTCGGTGCAGACGTTCCCGTCGTCGCAGTCCTCGAAGGAGGTCGGGACGCACCAGCCGTCATCGCAGTGATCCCCCAGGCTGCAGACGTTGCCGTCGTCGCAGCCCGCATCGTTAGGGACAAAGGCGCAGCCGGACAGGGGGATGCACGAGTCGTCGGTGCAGATGTTCCCGTCGTCACAGGACAGGATCCCCCCACCAATACAGGTGCCCAGGTGGCAGTGATCGCCGGTGGTACAAAGGTCCTCGTCGTCACAGGGGTCCTCGTTGAGGGTGTACACGCAGCCTGTGGCCGGGTCGCAGGAGTCCGTGGTGCAGACGTCCGCATCGTCGCAGTCCTCGAGGCCTGCCGCGACGCAGGCACCGCCGTCGCAATGATCGCCCTCGGTGCACGCGTTCCCGTCGGAGCATGTGGCCTGGTTCGGCGAGTTCTTGCAGGCGCCGTCCGCGTCGCAGAGGTCGTCGGTGCAGGGATTCCCATCGTCGCAGTCCTGCGCCGCCCCGGGGACGCACGCACCCTGGTCGCAGACATCGTTGAGTGTGCAGGGATCTCCGTCGGAGCAGGGCCCCGCGATGTCCTCGTGGTCGCAGCCCCCGCCGGGCAGACAGACGTCCTTGGTGCACGGGTTGTCATCGTCGCAGTCAAGGGAGCCCTCGCCGATGCATTCCCCGCCGACGCAGGTGTCCGAAGTGGTGCAGGTGTTGTTGTCGTCGCAGGCCGACGTCTATTCCTTGAACACGCAGCCGCTCGCCGGATCGCAGGAGTCGTCGGTGCAGACGTTCCCGTCGTCGCACGGAAGGAGCGCGCCGCCCTGGCAATCCCCCTCACCGCAGACATCCCCCAGGGTACAGGCGTCCCCGTCGTTGCAGGGCACGGTGTTGGTGGCGTACACGCAGCCGCCCACCGGGTTGCATGAATCTGTCGTGCAGAGGTTCTCGTCGTCGCAGTTCACTGCGCCCCCCGGCTGGCAGCCGCCCTGCCCGCAGGTGTCGAACTCGGTGCAAGCGTTTCCATCGTCGCAGTCGACCATGTTGGCCGCGTGGACGCAGCCGACGGCGGGGTCGCAGGAGTCGTCGGTGCAGACGTTCCCGTCGTCGCAGGAAACGTCGGGACCGTGGACGCATTCTCCATCTTCACACTGGTCCCCCACGGTACAGACGTCACCGTCCTCGCAGGGGATCGTGTTAGAGGCGTAGGCGCATCCCACGCCGGGCTCGCAGCTGTCATCGGTGCACAGGTTTCCGTCGTTGCAGTTGGCCGCTACGCCGGTGATGCAATCGCCCTTCTCACAGGAATCAGCGACGCTGCAGGGATCTTCGTCATCGCAGGGGAAGCCCTCGTTGTCCTCTGCAAAGCCGCATTCCCCGGTCTCGGGGTTACAGGAAGGCGCCAGGCAGGGCGCGTCAGGGCCCTCGGGCGCCGGGCAGTCAACGATTGTTCCAGGGTCGACCACGCATTGGTAGGGCAGCGCAACCGTGTCGCAGACCAGGGTCCCGTTGCAGAGGTCGCCGTCCTCCAGGGGCAGGCAGTCTGCGTCCTCTTCGCAGTCACACGCGACCAGGGTGCCGGCGCAGCTCCCGTCCCCGCACTCGTCAGCCACGGTGCATGGATCCCCGTCATCGCAGTCGACCACGTTGGACACATGGTCGCAGCCGCCGATCTCAGTGCACGAGTCGTCGGTGCAGGGGTTCTGGTCATCACAGATTACCGGATCACCCACGCAGACCCCCGCTATGCAGTGGTCCGCCGCGGTGCAGGGGTTCCCATCCGCGCATTCCCCGC
The DNA here is from genome assembly GCA_964576155.1 of uncultured Myxococcales bacterium. Lineage (GTDB taxonomy): Bacteria > Myxococcota_A > UBA9042 > CAIXZC01 > CAIXZC01 > CAZNWW01. The sequence goes on from CAZNWW010000470.1 coordinate 3,828, forward strand.
CCTCCAACGCCACGTGTTCGCAGCCTGCTTCGCCGAGACAAACGTCGTCGGTGCAGGGGTTGCCGTCGTCGCAGGTCTCCTCGTCCACCTGGCCGTCACAGTCGTCATCCAGCCCATCACAAAACTCCGTGGTG
>CAZNWW010000471.1:0-3949 GCA_964576155.1 uncultured Myxococcales bacterium
CCTTGTTGGGGGAGGTGCCCGAAGGGCGGAGGGGGGATGACCCCGTGCAGAGATCCCGGAACCCGGTAGGCTCGGCAAGAACGTCAGTAATCAATCGCAGTAGTAATCATCGCGATGGCGGCGCCGACCGCGGCGGGGCTCGCAGCGGTCGTCGTGATGGTGATGGTTATGACGACGCGGGGGCTCGCAGCCGCAGTCCCCCTGCCCATGGTATCCGTGGTCATGCCGCCCGTTGCCGTGGTGCTGGTGGTACCCGTGGTCATGGCGCTCACCCCGAGGCCCATGGTCCCTGGGGCCATGGTCAGGGCGGGGCTTGCCGGGGTAATCGCCGTCCTCGTCTTCGAGGTCGGGATCGACCTCGTCGAAGACCTCTCCGATTGCCAACGCGATGGCCTCGACCCGCCCGGCGAGGTCATCTGCGAGATCCTCGGCGAGGAACTCCAGGCGCTTCGCAAGCTCGACGCAGGTCTCCAGCTCCGCTATTGGCGCCACGGTGCCGATGAGGTGTGTGGTGGACTCCAGCGCAAAGGCCTCTGAGATCGCGGCCGGGATCGTGATCGCGGCGTCCCGCATCCGCGCCGCGATCTCGTCGCCCTCCTGCGGGAAGGCAGCGGTCGCGCCATGCACGCGCTCGGCCAGCTCCATGCTCTTCTGCCAGGGTGCAAGGTCCCTGAAGCTCCTGATTTTATCGTCACCCATGATACTCACCTCCTCACATGTTCGTCTGAAAGATACACTGGCGGTACCCGGGGGGCAACTGCGTTCCCAACCCCGGATTTCCGGGTCGCGGGCTCCCCGGCTCGGATCGTCAAGGGCGATGGATTGGCAGCGAACAATAACCAACGGACTCCTGAACCGGCGCTCAAGATGGCAGGAAGAAGGCCAGGGTCTTCAGGTTCTCGTTGCGCACCTCTTCGCGTTCCAGGAGGTTGACCGCACCGACGAGTGCGTCCATCGATACGATCCCGGTCTCACGCACGAACCAACCCGTGAGGGCCAGGGCCGTGTTGGTGCGGGTCAGCCTGAAGCCGAACTCGTTCGGATCCAGGACCGACACCTGCGCCGGGGTGTCCAGCGGGGCGAGCTCAGGAATCGTGAATATCTGTGTGGTCTCAGGCAGGTCGGGGAGGCGAGAGGCGAACTGGGCTTTTCCCTCCGGCGCGCAGATCAGCACGTAGTCAGGGACCTCCACGACGAAGGTGTGGATCTCCCTGTCCTCCAGGACGATGTCCGCGAGGGAGTGCCCGGTCATGACTGTGACCGGGTAGTCGTCACGCTGCATGGCGTGCAGGCCGGAGAGGATGGCGGCCTTCCCGAGAAGCACCCCGGTGGAGATCACCTTCTGGCCGGCGCGGCCGGCCATGACCACGGAGCGTCGCCCCTTGAACGGCGGCTCGAAGCGCGGCGTTATCGGCTTGGGCGTCCCGCCTCCCTTCTCCGCCAGCCGATCCGCCACGCCGGCGCACGCACGAACATAGCCCGGCTTCGAATTGCGATGCACCACACCGGTCTCGAATCCGTGGGTGATCATCATCTCCTGGAGGAACTTGCGGTTCACCTTGTTGACCTTGCCGAAGTAGGCGACGCAGATCTCCCAGGCATCGATCGCCGCGAAGCCCTCCGCGCGAATGCCGTCGGCGATGAGCTCCTCGAACTCCTTGTCGAAGGCATAGCAGCGGGCCGCGTAGTTGCCTCCGGCGACCTTCACCAGCCCGCAGATGTCAATCGCTGACTCCATGTTCCCGGCGGGGGTGGTCGCGGTGATCCCGTCCACAGGCGTGGTCACCGAATGCTGGCCGCCGGTCATGCCGTAGTTGTGGTTATTGGCCACCACCACGGTGATGTCCACGTTCCGCCTGGCGGCGTTCAGGAAGTGGTGCCCGCCGATCCCCAGCGCGCCGTCCCCGAGGAGGGCGATAACCGTGAGATCCGGGTTTGCCATCTTGAGGCCCGTAGCATAGGTGACGGAGCGGCCATGGAGCCCGTGGAAGGTGTGTGTGTTGAAGTGCCTGTCCGAGATCCCGATGCACCCGATGTCGGTGACAATCACCGTCTTCTCGGGGGGCACCCCCACCCTCGCCAGCGCGCCGGCGACCCGGTCGAGGATCTGGGAGTGGGAGCAGCCCGGGCAGAAGGGATAGGGCTTCGTCTCCGGGTCGATGTAGGTCTCGGGGGTGTAGACATCCGCGCTCATGCCAGCCCCCCTTCCCGGAGGATCATCCCCGGCGTGATGGGCGCTCCGTCGACGCGGTTCACCCCCAGGATCTCCATCCCGGGGAGCACACGCTCCACCTCCCGGCGGTACAGTCCCAGGTTCATCTCGGGCACGATGATCCGCTTCCTGCCCGCGGCGGCCTTCCGGATCACCTGCTCCGGTACGGGCCACTGGGTATACAGCACCAGGAGGGCCACGGAGGCTCCCCGGGCGCCGGCGTCCCGGATCGCGGCCCTGGAGATCCGCGCTGAGGCCCCGGAGGCCACGATGAGGGTGTCCGCGGCCGGATCGTCGTAGAGTTCGTAGAGGGCCAGGTCCGCGGCCCGCGCGTCGACCTTCGCGGCCAGGTGCCGGAAGGTCTCGTCCACCACCGGGAGTTTTTTAGAAATGACGCCCTCCTCCCCGTGCATGGACGTCGTGAAGCGCACCTGGTGTTCAGGATCACCCACAGGGAGGAACGCCGGTACGTCCGATGGCGTGTCGATGGCGTAGGGTTTGAACGTCCCCTCGCCCTCCCACTGCGGCCGCGGCAGCACCGCGGCCTTGCGGAAACGCGATGTGTCCACGCTCTCCATGGTGAGGACCAGGTCCTTGGAGGTGTTGAGGATCACGGGCACCCGCAAGCTCTCCGCGATGCGGAAGGCCTCCATGGTGAGCCAGTACGACGTCGGGACGTCCACAGGACTCAGGACCACCATGGGCATCCCGCCGGAGGTCACCCACTGGACGAACTGGATGTCTCCCTCGGCCCCGGTGGTCGCTCCACCGGTCGCCGGACCCAGCCGCTGGACGTTGACCACCACCAGGGGGACCTCGCCCATGATCGCAAGGCCCAGGCTCTCCGAGTAGAGGCTCAGACCCGGGCCGCTGGTCGCTGTGAGGATCCTCCGCCCGGCCATGGACGCCGCAATACAGAAGCCCATCGAGGCGATCTCGTCCTCACCTTGCAGGGCCATCCCGCCCCGGGCAGGCAGCTCCCGCATCATCTGCACCAGGACACCGCTGGACGGAGTGATCGGGTAACCGGCAAAAAAATCACATCCAGCATCCAGCGCGCCGCGCACGATGGCCGTGGTGCCGTTCAGATACTCCATCGGTGTCGTTCCCATCCCACCTCCCTCCCTGCAACCGGGGGCGTGCGGAGTCTATCCAGGGCTGGCCCGGGATTCAAGGGGCGGTTCGGAGACCTCGAACGCGATAAAGGACGTAGGTGAAGTCGTCGTCGTACTTCGGGAGACGGCGCTCCAGGGGTTGGGTGACCAGGCGATGGTTCCGGTAGGGGATGGACCAGGTCTGGACGGGCTCCAGAGCCAGCGCGTCCTCCACCCCTCGACACTGCCCCGGATCCCGGGCGACCTCCGGCTCCCCCTGTTGACAGAAGAGACATTCGCCTGACCGGAAGTAGTACCACCTGGTTTCGTTCAGGGCGTCATCGGGGAAGGCCAGATCCAGATCGCTCAAGTCCGGGAGGCGCCTCTCGGTTCGGACAAACTCCATGAAGGTCGCCGCTGAGACCGCGCGATCCACAGGGACGGAGTCCTCTCTCAGCGCGTACTCCTCCCGCGCGATGAACCGGAACCTCGTGGACGGATCCAGGCCGTCTTGTCGATGCTCCCCGGGCACGATGACGGAGGCACCAGCCGGGAGGACGGCGAGAGCCTGTCGAAAGACCTCGTCGGACACCCGCGGTGCGTAGGAGGTCCCCAGATAACGCATGTGGATCAACGGAGTAGC
>CAZNWW010000472.1:0-3927 GCA_964576155.1 uncultured Myxococcales bacterium
GCTCCTCCAGCAGCCCGGTAAGTGAGACGAGCAGATCCTGGCGGTCGGGGCGGGGTGCACCGACCGCGTCGAAGGGTCCCGCCACCACCTTGAGCCCCGGGTGGACACGGCTCGCCGGGAGGACGACCAGACGCGCGCCTCCTTCGACCGCCGCCAGGACGTCGTCAACGCCCTCGATCGAGGGCACCATCTGATCGTCCTCCCGCCGGGTTCCTGGGGGATCCACCTCACAGCCGAGCCGCCGCGCAGCCCAGGTCGTGCAGGTGGTCAGGTCCGGGCATCCGCCTATAGGGAGCAATCCCAGCTCCTCCGCCGCCTCATGCAGTGAGACGAGATAGTAGACATCGCCGTCGGCTGCGGTGCGTCCCTGGGCATTACCTTGAGGATAGCGGAGCCGCCCAGGCGGAGCCTCCTGGCCTGCGCCCACACATCGCGGCCTGCCGTCCTTGCGTGCGTCTGCTACATCTCCGAGGATCCGCGCAGCCACGGGCACGAGGTCCCGCGCCGGGAGGTGGTCCAGCAGGAGGAGCAGGAGGGACGTGAGCAGCACGAGGAGGCCGATGGTCCACCCCGTGGCTCCGGGCGCAGCCCTCAAGTCGCGCAGCTTGAGACGGCGTCTTCGATCCGGGTCTACGCGAAGATCGAGGCGCTTGTCTGACGGGGTCAAGGTGAGCTGTCCTCGATGTCTTCATCCAGCGCGTCTGTCAGGGCTTCCAGGCGAGCGAACTGCGCCGCGTCTGGGAGGGATTCACCAGCGCGAACGTACCAGGCTGCCTTCCGGTGGACGAGGCCCGCGAAGCCGCCTAGAACCACGCGGACACCCATGATCATCAGGAACACCCACAGGGCGACCTGCGCCCCTACGAGGTCTTCGGCGAGGGGCAGTCGCCAGGCACCGTATCGCGTCGGCGCGCCCCCGAGTCGATACACCTCCAGGGCTGCCTGCCCGGCAGCGAGGAGCACCATGGCAAAGGCCAGGTAGACGCCGATTCGACCAACCCAACGGACCAGCAGAAGGGGAAGCTCCCGTTTGTCCCAGTCCACCTTCAAGTCGTGGAGGAGGTCCGTGCGCGCAGGTCCGATGCCGCGGAAGCGGGCAAGGAGCCTCATGGCGATACCGATCTCCAGGAGCGCGGCCGCGCCCACCAACGCCAGGGAGAGGGCGAGGACAAAGCCGAATCCCTCCCCTGAGAGGTAACGGAAGAGCTGACCCAGGGTGACGGGCTCCATGTTTTGACCCCCTGTCGTGCTATGGGGAAACAATAACATCGGCTTCGTATACAGGTCAAAAGGCTTCCGCTAATATCGATTGAAGTGGAACTCTGGAGGATCGACATGTCACCGAATTGGATCTCGACGGGGGCTACGGCCGCCTTCCTCCTCCTTGTTGCGGCCTGCGGTGGCGGCGGGGACAGCGGTCCCCCCGACGACGCAGTCGCCGGGGACACCAACATCCCGGGCGCGGACACCCATACGGAGGCCTCGCCGAGTGAAGACGCGTTTGAGGACGCAGCGGGGCCCTACGAGGCCCAGGGGTATGTCATCGCGTTCGGCTACAGCGGGATGGTGCCCGGTCTCAATGACCAGGAGCACGATCTCAAGCTCATAGATCGCGCCGGCCGGGATCCCTTGACCGGCGTGACCAACTCTCCCCACGGGCTCACCGCGTTCCACCTCGACGCCGGCGAATGCCAGCTCGTGATCTCGAAGACGCCTGAAGGGGCGCCCTTCGAGACGGCGCCCTGCTCCTGTGCCTTTGGCTGCGTGGTGGACGACGGCCTGGACTGGCTGGCGATAAGCACCGAGAAGCCCGGGCCGATGGGCCACACCTTCAAGGTCGCACGCTTCAACCAGGACCTCGAGGCCAAGGTGATCAAGGGCGTGACCTTCACGGGAGTGGCAGACTTCCACTTCGCTGGACACTTCCTCCTGTACACCACCAGCCAGTTCTGCACGGTGACCGGATGCCAGTACGCGCTGAGTCGTTACGACCTGGACAACATCGCCAAGACCCCCGAGGTGACAGCCCTGATTCCCCCCGAAGGAGATCCGGACTGGGTGGACGGGGATTCAATCTACAAAGGCCACTTCCGTCCGTCCGCAGACGGTCGTTCGGCCCTGTTCCTCTCCCCGACGATCCGGAGCCAGCGTGTATACTTATGGAAGAATGGTGATCTGACAGAGGTCGACTACATATGCCCCGGCGGCCTGCAGAACGATCATTGCACAGGCACAGGGTCGGACTTCCGGGACACGGATCCCTCGGCCCTTTCGGATGATGGGGCGGTGTTGGCCTACCTCGCGGTGGTGGACCATCGCCTGGAATTGAGGACGCCCAAGCCCGACGGCGGCCCGCCGGGCATCGTGGCCCTTCAGGCCGTGGATGATGGTAAAAGTTATACTTCTAATATCTGCTCCCATGTCTCTGTCAGTGAATGGAAATTCAGTGATGTCCTACAGATGGAGTTCCGAGATCCGGATATCCTGCTCTTTGTCGGACACAGCGACTGCAAGGCCACCGCTACGAAGGCCTGGACCGACCTCTGGGGCCTCTCCCTCGCCGGCGTGGCAGGGAAGGCAATCGTCGGACAGGGCGATCTCGACCGGCTGATCCACAACCCGCGCCACGACGGCCTCGAGAACAACGTCATCGATGGATTCACCATAGGCATCGATGGTGAGACCATCGCGTTCAACGCCACCCCCCGCTACGGCGATGACCTCGAGACAGAGCTGTCCCCCCAGTCCTCCAACGCCACCAAGAGTCGGGAGATATGGCTCCTCGACGCGGACGGCACCCGCCGCCAGCTCACCTTCGACGCAGAGTTCAGCGCCACGCGTCCGAAAGCGCTGCCGTTGTCTGCGTTGAAGGGGAATTAGGGGACGGTGACAGGGTCAGCGGCGACGCAGTTCCATATCAGTTGTTGAGCAGGAACCGCTCAGCGTTCAGCGAGAACCTCTTGTAGCGATCCCGCGCCGAATCGAGGATGACCCGCGCTTGGTCGACCTTGCCTTCCTTGGAGAGGCCGAGCATCCGCTCGACGTGCGCGTTGACGAGGTCCATCTCCTCGAGGAGGGCTTCGATCTGCTCTTGCACATCAAGGGTCGCGCCACTTTCGATGAGCTGCTCCCCTCTGCGGATCAACCGCGACTGGAGCTTCGTTGCCTTCCGGTCGAATTCCTCGTGTGCGTCCTGGAGGAAGGCCTGCTTCTTCTCCAGCTTCTCCTGGTTCCAGGCTTCCTGGTCCTGTTTACGCTCGTCGGAGAGGCGTTTCCCCAATTCAATCCGCTGGAGCAACTGCTTGCGCCGCTCCTGGAGCTTCCGAGCCTCCTCCTGCTCACGCAGCAGAGCCGGGTCGATCGCCTGGCGCTCCTCAGTAGGTGCGGCTTCGCCACCCGTGAACTGGATGAGGAGTATGGACCCTGCGAGGACCAGCACGAACAGCAGCCCGGCGCCGACGTAGACAGGTAAACGGGATCGCTCCTCGAACTCCACCAGGAGGCTCTGGCAATGCGGACAGAGCATAGCGTTCGGGGGGGTCGGTTTCTCGCAATGTGGACAAGCCGATCGCATCAGTCCTCCTTCATATAGTGCCGCCGGTAGAGCACTGCGACACGTTGGCACAATATACAGCTTTCCAGGAGACAGGGAAAGTTCGTTGCAAAACACCGTCCGCGCCCATAGAATTCGCCTCAAGGAGAGGCTGCATGATGCAACCGAAAGGTAAAGGGATCCCCCTGGGTGAGCTGCTGGTGCAGAAGGGCGTCTTGGACTCAGACCAGCTCGGCGACGCGCTGCAGCTACAGTCCCGACTGGTAGACCAGGGCCTCAACAAGCTCCTCGGCGACATCCACGTCGCCCGTGGTTTCGCCACCCCCGACGACATCCGGGAGGTCCTCCAGGAGCAGCAGAAGCGGGTCGTGGTC
>CAZNWW010000473.1:0-3913 GCA_964576155.1 uncultured Myxococcales bacterium
GCAGTCCCCGCAGGTGTTCCGCAATCCCTAGTCGGTGTCCCCGTCGCAGTCGATGTCCAGGTCGTCGCAGAGGTCCTCCTCGTCCTCCCAGGACTCGGGGTACTCGCAGATCCAACCTTCGGCGCCGGTACAGGCCGGGCCCGCCTCGGCGCAGACCCCGAGGGCATAGCAGGGCGGGCCGCCGGGGAGCTCTTCGGGGCCGTCTGTGATGCCGTTGCAGTCGTCGTCGAAGCCGTTGCACTTCTCCGCGACCCCGGGCAGCACGTCCGGGTTTCCGTCGTCGCAGTCGCCGTCGTCCTCGGTCAGGCCGTCGCCGTCGCTGTCACAGGCCGCGCCCCAGAGGCCCGGACTCGAGGCCGCCGCGTCACCGTCCTGTACCACGACCGCGGACGCGCACCACCGGGTGGGGTCGTCATTGGAGACCGGGTCCGCTGCGCTCGGCTCCAGGGTTGCTGAGACACCCGGGGGCACCGCGGGCCAGAGGGATCCGCCGTAGTCCACCGCGTCCATGAAGACCTCGTCGCTCCAGACCTCCAGGCTTCCTCCGAGAATCTCGAGGGTGAGCGCGGTCCCATAGGCCACGTCAACCGGTACCCCGCCGTTGAGCTGGGGCACCTTGGTAGCGCCGAAAACAGCGAAGCCCCCCGGGGGGATCGCGCCGGGGCGGTAGACCATGTAGCTGCCGTCCAGGTGATCCGTGACCACGAGGCCCGAGAGGGGCACGTCCTCGTCGCCGGCGTTATGGACCTCGAACCAGGTCGCCTCCGCCGCGTCGAGGCCGTCTGCGGGGTGGGAGAGGATCTCGGTGATCACCAGGGGCCCCGCAGCCTCGTCGGCCAGCGTGACCCCCATTGTCAGGACCAGCGCCGAGACCACGAGGGTGATCCGGGAGGTCCATCGTTGGGCTGAGGCTATGGAGAGGTGAATCATTGGGCAGACTCCTGCGACTTGGATTTTATGGAACCACGCCCTTGAACGCAATTTTCGCTCTGTGCTACCGTTGCAGCCTACCAGCCGGCCCCAGGCCGAGGAGCGAAAGAAACATGGATCTTGGAAAGCCCCCGGTCCCCGAGGTTGACCGCCTCGTGACTATCATCGGCGTCCACGGAGGGCAGCCTTTGCTCTTCCACGGACAGGTGGTGGCCGTGAGCCCCACCTCCCTCGTGATCAAGCTGCCGCCGCGCCTTGAAGATGAAGACGCGCTGCTGGAGAAGGCGGTGATCACATTGATGTACTCCATCGGTGATACCTCCTGCACCTTGCGCTGCACCTGGGGCGAGCAGTTGCCGGAGGAGCAGCTGCTCCTGCGCATGGCGGGGGAGCCCCGGCGCGGCGAGCGCCGGGAGTTCATTCGCGCGGAGATCGACCTGGAGGTCGGCGTCTATCTGGTCCCCGAGCACCAGCGGACTGTCGAGGGTGCGACGGAATATGCGCTGGACCTCCAGGGCGACCCCAGCGCGACCAACCTCTCACGTCGCGTGGTGGATCTGAGCGGCTCCGGGGTCCGGATCCCCTGGGAGACATCGTTGAAGAAGGACGCCCTCGTGATCACGGTCCTCGAACTCGAGGTGGACGCGCCGGGGGATAAGTCCAGCCGGATCGCAGTGCCTTCGCGTGTGGTGCGCTCCAAGAACGGCAAGGACGGCGGCTTCGATGTGGCGCTGCACTTCACCGGTTTGTCTACCGAGGAGGGGGATCTTGTTCATGCGGCGGTGTTCGCTGCGCGGATGGCGGATCTTGATGTGAAGAAGGGGAACTGAGAACGGGGCATCAACTATAAAACAGATCTCCCCGGCCCCTCCCAGCCAACACCAAGCCAGTCAGCGACGGTCGCTGCCACCGCAGCAAAGGTCTCCTGAGGGGCCGCCGCCCCCCCCGTCATTCCGCGGCGCCAGGCCAGCAGGGGCACGTACTCCCTGGTGTGGTCCGTGTGCCCCGGGAAGGTGGGATCGCAGCCGTGGTCCGCGGTGAACAGGAGCAGGTCGTCGTCGCTGCAGGCTGCTAGAAGGGTCGGCAGGAATGCGTCGGCCTCCTCGAGGGCCCGCGCGTACCCGGCGGGATCCCGCCGGTGGCCGTAGACCATGTCGAAGTCCACCAGGTTGACGAAGACGAGGCCCCCGTCCTCGCGCTCCAGCAGGGTAGCGGTGCGGCGCAGCCCGTCCTCGTTTCCTTCGGTGTGGTGGGATTCGGTGAGGCCTTGTTTGGAGAAGATGTCTTCGATCTTGCCCACCCCGATCACGGGGAGCCCTGCATCGGAGACCTGGTCCAGGAGCGTCGATCGGGGCGGCGCCATGGCGAAGTCCTTTCGATCGTAGGTGCGTCGCCAGGCCCCGGGCTCACCGACGAAGGGCCGGGCGATGACCCGGGCCACCATGTGTGGGTCCAGGATCTCCCGCGCCGCGCCGCAGATCCGGTACAGCTCCTTCAGGGGGATCGTGTCCGTATGCGCCGCCACCTGAAAGACCGAGTCCGCCGACGTGTAGACGATGGGCCGCCCCGTGGCCCGGTGCTCCTCGCCGAGCCGGTCGAGGATGTCGGTCCCCGACGCGGCGTAGTTGCCCAGGCTGTCCTTTCCGGCGGCCCGCCGGAAGGGATCCATGATCTCGGGGGGGAAGCCCTCGGGGAAGGTAGCGAAGGGGGTGTCGCTGATCAGTCCGGCCAGCTCCCAATGCCCGGTGACCGTGTCCTTGCCGCATGAGGCCTCCGCCAGGAGGGTGTAGCGGGCCGCAGGGGCTTTGACCGCGGGGACACCCTGGATGGGGTGGAGGTTGCCCAGGCCCAGGGCGCCGAAGTTCGGGAGTGCGAGGCCGCCAGCGGCCAGAGCTGTGTTCCCGATGGTGTCGGCGCCCTCGTCTCCGTAGGCCCCTGCGTCGGGGGTGGCGCCGACGCCGACCGAGTCCAGCACGACAAGGATCACACGCCGCATCTAAATACCTCCCCGAGACGACCGTCTCTGTCAGGAATCGTAGCCTAGGGACCGACCCCGGAATTTGCAAGATCCCAAAGGCTTAATACACTCAGGATCGAGATGGTACGTGTATCGCACATCGTCGGCCTCGCAGCACTCGCCCTCCTGGTGTCCTGCGGCCCCCTGCCCCCGTTCATGGGGGGGCCGGAGCCCGACAAGTCCGCGAAGTCGACCAGCAAGAAAAAAAAGAAGTCCGCCAAGGCGAAGACGACCGGCGGAAAGAAGCACAAGGTCCGCCGCTCGAAGTCCCTCAAGACCGCCCGAAAGAGCAAGGACCGCGAGGAGCGCTGCGAGAAGCTCCGTCCCATGATCGACGAGATCGCCACAGAGTACGATCTCGAGCCCGAGCTCGTCATGGGCGTGATCAAGGTGGAGTCCTCGTTCAACGAAGGGAGTCGATCCCGGGTCGGCGCCCAGGGCCTGATGCAGATCATGCCCGGCACCGCCCGGCACATGAAGTGCTCCAACGTATGGGAGCCCGAGAGCAACATCCGCTGCGGCTGCAAGGTCCTGACCCGCTACCTCAAGCGCTACGACGGCAACCTGATCTACGGCCTCGCCGCATACAACGCCGGCCCGGGCAACGTCAACGCCGCGGCCAGGGAAAAGCGGCTCCCGTTCAACTTTTCGTATCCCGAGCGGGTCCTTCGCTGGCGGAACCTGTATCGCAAAAACGGGTGTATGTAGGGACGGAATCGGAGATGAACGGACGTTGCTGCATCGCGCCCCCATCGCCCTTCGGGCACTTCCCCCCTGGAGGGGGAAGGATACCGTGCCAAGTGCATTGAACAACGCCTTCCGGATCCCAACAGCAACCCACATCGCCACAACTCTGTTGTCCCGAGAAATGGCTCTTAAGCGCTGAACGCGACGGATATTGCGGTCGGGATCTCTGGCGCAAAAATCAGCGCTCGGCACTGTATCCCTCTTCCCCCACTGGGGGAA
>CAZNWW010000474.1:0-3912 GCA_964576155.1 uncultured Myxococcales bacterium
GACGCTATCTGCAACCTGGGCAGGAACCCCATGGTGTCGAGGGACGCCCAGGTCTTGAGTCCGTACAGGGGCAGCAGCTCCCCGTCCAGGCGCCCCTGGATCTTGGTCAATCCGATCACAGGGGCGTCCATAGTACCAGCGTTGATCGGCCCTTTGAAGCGCAGATTCACATAGCCGTCACCTCCGAAGAAGAGGTCCTCCGTAGGCAGGCAGGGCTCGTAGCCCTCATCGAGCCCGTTGATCAACCAGTCCAGCATCTCCAGCTCCAGGATGAAGGACTGCTCGGGCAGGTAGTTGTGCATGTCCGAGAAGGTCAAATCCAACTCCTCGAAGTACCGGGTTCCGGCCTGGTACCCGAAGTTCAGGCCGCCGTGGCCCCAGGACATACCGTAGGGCGTACCCCGGCCCTGGAGGCCCAGGCCGTAGAGCGACTTGTCCCCTAGGAGCTCGATGTCGTCCTGCATCTTCATCTCGACCAGTGCGGCCTCGCTGACGAGTTCCCCGCGGAGGAGGGCCCGCATGAAGATCACCATGTCCTCGGAGGACGAGATCAGGGAACCCGCAGACCAGGACGTCAGGGGCGGGAAGGCGTAGGTGGCGTCCACCAGTTGGCCTTCCACGAACCAGTCTTCGGGGATGAACGTGAGGGCCGCTGGCGGAATCCCGAAGGCGAAGGCCACGATACCGAGATCCATATACCCGTGAACCAGGCCCTCGTCCTCGTCCACGGCCTCGTCCAGGCGGGTGATCGCCAGGCCCAGGGGCTCGATAATCCGCTGGTCGAGAACCTCCACGAAAGGCTGCCCGGTAATACGCTCGACCAGGAGCCCCAGGATCACGTAGTTTGTGTTGCAATAGGCGCCCGAGGTCCCCGGAGGAAAGTCGTAGGGCATGTCTTCGACGAAGTCCACCAGAACCAGGGGATCATCCAGCGAGTCAGGATCCAAGAGGCCCCCGAGGATGAAGTCCATGTCCGTGAGGTAGTCGTGGATGCCGCTGCGCATGTTCAGGAGCATTCGGATGGTCACGTCGGACCATTGGGGATACTCGGGCAGATAGCCTGCTATGGACGCATCCAGATCCACGAGCTCCTCGTCCCAGAGCATCATGACCAGCGTCGCGGTGTAGGGCTTCGTGTTGGAGCCGACCCGGAACCCCATCCAGGGTTCCATGACCTCCCCCGTGATCATGTCCGCCAACCCGGCCGCGCCGGACCACCAGCGATTATCCCCGGTGCGAATCGTCATGGTGACCCCCGGATCCCCGGAGAAGGCCAGGTACTCCTCCAGGAGGTTCTGCAGGGACTCCGCCAGCACCGGCTCGAAGGGATCGAGCTGCTCGATCTCCGGCGCGACATCTGCAATCGAGACATCGCCCGCCAGGTCCTCCGCTCTCACATCCCCACCGCCCAGATCATCGTTCGGCGTCGGATCGGAGCTGGTTCCACAGGCTGCGAGGAAGAGCATGAGCACATGGACAGCGCGCATCAGGGACCTCCACGATTGCGTCACCGCAGGGTACACAGACGACGCTGGGGGTTCAAACAAAAGAACTTGAAGCGGGCTGGACCAATCTATATCCTGGTTTCAAGGAGAACCCTTATGACGACAGTCAAGCAACTACTGAAAAAGAAAGGCAGCGGTGTATCCATCGTATCCCCGGATGCGACGGTGTTCGTGGCGCTCAAACTCATGGCTGAAGGGAACATCGGCGCCCTTGTGGTCACGAAGGACGACAGGATTGTCGGCATGTTTTCCGAGCGGGATTACGCAAGGAACGTGATCCTCAAGGAACGCAGCTCCAAGGAAACCCTGGTCAGCGAAATTATGAGCGTGGAAGTGACGACGATCAGCCCGGATGAGACCATCAAGGGATGCATGGAGATCTTCACTGAAGGGCATTTCCGCCACCTGCCGGTCCTGGAAGGTGAAGCAATGGTGGGCGTTATCTCCATCGGGGACGCGGTAAAAGCGTTGATCTCGGACCAGGTTTTTCACATCGACCAGCTCGAGAGCTACATCACACAAGGATGAACGCGCCCGGCGCGGATGGATGAGTCTTGGTCCAGGACATCATGGCCGCGACCACGGTTAGCTTGATGCTGACCTCCCGGTGGAGCCGGGCGGCTTCGGGTATCCCTGCGAATCTGGAGACCAGTGCGACTCCGGATTCTGCGTGGCGACGTCGGACGGCACCCAGTGCACCATACCTTGTGATGGCGACTGCCCGGACGGCTGGCAATGCGCTCTCCACGTTGAGAGCGAACCCGACGCGGTCTTCATCTGTATCTTGAGCCACCTGAACCTGTGCAGGCCGTGCCATACAAACGAAGACTGCCGCCTGGGCGACGCGGACACCGGAGAATGGTGCCTCCTCTATGGTCTTGCCGGGAGCTTCTGCGGCAACGAATGTACGAACGAGCCCGACGGAGAGAAACACTGCCCCGAAGGATACGCGTGTGAAACAGTACAGGACGTCTCGGGGCGGTCGGCCCAGCGCTGCGTCCTCGAGTCCGGGGAGTGCCCCTGCTCCCAGTGGTTCGTTGACGAGCAGGCCGACACAGACTGCGCCATGGAGAGTGACTGGTGGATCTGTCCGGGAGGCCGCCACTGCGCGCCGGAGGGTCTGACCAACTGCGACGCCCCTGTAGCCACCAAGGAAACCTGCGATGGTGTCGACAACGACTGCGACGGGGCTATCGATGAGGGATTCCCGGACACCGACGTTGACGGGCTGGTCGACTGCCTGGACGACGACAACGACGGGGACGGATCGCCGGACGGGACCGACTGCCTTCCCCTGGATCCCCTGGTCTATCCAGGAGCGGACGAGACCTGCGACGGCATCGACAACGACTGCGACAACTTTATCGACCAGGGCCTGGGGACGACGACCTGCGGCCTGGGGGAATGCCTCCACACCGTCGACAACTGCTCAGGAGGAGAGCCCCAGGTCTGCGATCCCATGGAGGGAGCCTTGGACGAGGTCTGCGACGACAAGGACAACGACTGCGACGGTCAGGTCGATGGACCCGGGATCTGTACAACAGTGCCGATCAACACGCTCCAGCAATGCGATGAGGGCGACATCGTCCAATGCCAGATCGCGTACGCGAACGACTGGAACCGGTCCTGCAAACAGATACAAGATACCTACATTGCGGAGGATTGGTCCCTTCCAGACCCACCCTACAACTACCGGGTCACGTACACGTACAGCGCTCCGGACGCGTCCCCGGCAATGTGGGAGCAGACGCCTTGGGAGGATCTCCCGCCCACGCAGACCACCTGTGACTTCATGACGGATGCGACGCCCGATCCGGTGACGGCAACGTGGAACTACGCTTGGGAAAACTCCACCGCGGTCCAGACCTTCAAGGCCCCCGCAGCAACAACCTATCGCCTCGTAGTGTGGGGGGGTCGAGGTGGACATGACGACGGCGGGCCCGGAGGAATGACCGCAGGGAAGATCAGCTTGAGCAACCTGGATTCCACTTTCTACATCATCTACGGCGGCGGCGACGGGGAAGATGGTTCCCTCGCAAACAGCGGCAGCGGGGGAGGAGGAGGAGGCTCTTGCGGGGGCCCCGGCACCGGAAGCGCCGGACAGAACAACGGTGGGAACGGCGGGAGTGGCTGCAACAGTCCAGGCGGGGGCGGAGGCGGCTACGGGTACGGTTCGGGTGGACAGGGCGGCACCGGATGGGGGAACGCGGGCGGAGCCGGTGGAGGCGGAGGGTACGGCGGCGGCGGCTGCGCGGCCTGGTCTGGGCATGGCGGCGGTGCAGCGGGGATCCTGTTGAACACGACCCTCATCGCAATGGCCGGCGGCGGAGGCGGCGGCGGCGCGGAGCAGGGGGCAGGAGTTGCCTACGGAGGCGCGGGCGGTGGAGGGAACGCTGCGGGAGGCCCG
>CAZNWW010000475.1:0-3911 GCA_964576155.1 uncultured Myxococcales bacterium
AGCGGGAGACGGGAGGTCGGTAGGCAGAAACCAAAGTCGTAGTCGAAAATCCGGGGTGTCGGGAGCCGGATAGGAGGGCACCGCCATCACTGACGGAGTCGAACATTTGCCTGGTGACAATGAATCAGTCCTGTAG
Source organism: uncultured Myxococcales bacterium (assembly GCA_964576155.1). Taxonomy (GTDB): domain Bacteria; phylum Myxococcota_A; class UBA9042; order CAIXZC01; family CAIXZC01; genus CAZNWW01. The sequence goes on from CAZNWW010000475.1 coordinate 137, forward strand.
AGGGGCCCACAACAGCAGGACCGCGGCCGGGCAGTCCGGGTCGCGGGCTCCCCGGCTCAGTTGGCGGTCTCGAACAACCGGACTCCGCAGCGGACCGGTACCCCCGGCTCCAGGCCGGGCACCGGCCGCAGGTCCGGGTTGTTCATGACGAGGACCACGGTGGAGCCCAAATCGAAGAGGCCGAGCTCGTCGCCCTTCTTCATGGGTACGGGTGGATCCATGATCTCGTCCTGGCGCCGGGCGCCCCACTCCACGTTGGTCTCCACCGCGTCGTAGGCCAGCCGGATGCGGCCGACGCCGCAGGCGCCGACCATGCCCACCGCGACGGACCCGAGGGGCGTGTCCATGTGGGAGAGGACGCGCTCGTTGCTCACCAGGAGCCCGGCGACCAGGTTGCTGAAGAAAGGCTGCACCGAGCAGAGGGTCCCGGGGATGTGGGTCCAACTGATCACTGCGCCGTCCAGGGGGCTGTGGATCCGGTGATAATCGGCAGGGCTCAGGTAGATGACCGTGTACCAGCCCTCCCGGTAGGCCGCGGCCTCCTCGGCGCCGCCGAGGAAGGTCTCCAACGAGTAGCCGTGGCCCTTCACCTGGTCGAAGCGTCCGTCCTCGAGGCGGCCGACGGACTGGATGGTGCCGTCCACCGGACTGACCACGACGCCGGGGCTCCGATCCACGGGCCGCGCGCCTGGACGCAGGCGCCGCGTAAAGAACTCGGCGAAGGTCTGGTAGGACTCGATGGGCTCCGCCATCTCGTCGAGGTCCAGGCCATAGTGGCGGGCGTAGGCGCGGATCATCGCCCTGAGCATCGGCGCAGGGATGCTCGCATGGGCCAGCTCGCCGACGAGTCGGGAACCGAGATTCAGCCCCGGCGGCGACGCCACCCAGGGCGGCACGAAGGGTCGGCGGCTCACAGGGACAGCTCCTCGGGGAGCCGGACCAGGGCAGCGTATTCATCGAGCCTGGCGTTCACCTCTTCCCTGGTCAGCTCGGCGAGGTGATAGGGGCCGTAGCCCTGGCAGCAGACCCCGGCGACCACCGTCCCGGTGGCTACGGCGCGGCGCAGGGTAGCGGGGCTGGTGTCACGGTTGCGACAGATCGCAGCCATCATGCCGCCGGCGAAGGAGTCCCCGGCGCCGGTGGGGTCCACCACGTCTGCCAGGACCATGGCCGATGCTGCGAAGAGATCGTCCGCGCTGAACACCAGCGCGCCGAACTCCCCCCGCTTGATGATCACGGTGCTTGGACCCATCTCCTGGATCCGTCGTCCAGCCACGGCCATGCTGCACTCCCCGGTGAGGAGCGCGGCCTCGGTGTCGTTGATAACCAGCGCGTCCACCCTGGGCAGCAGACGGTCAAGCGCGTCCCGCTTTCCCTCGATCCAGAAGTTCATCGTGTCACAGCCGATCCACTCCGGCCGGTTCACCTGGTCCAGCACGGAGATTTGAAGCTCCGGATCGATGTTACCCAGGAAGACGTAGGGAGCATCCCGCCAGGCTGTGGGCACCTCCGGCGTGAAGTCCGCGAAGACCCCGAGTTCGGTGAAGAGGGTTTCCCGCTCTTTGAGGTGTTGGTCATACTTCCCGCCCCAACGGAAAGTCGCACCCGGCCGCGTTCGCAGACCATCGAGGTCCACGCCGTGGCCCTCCATGAGCGCTCGGTCGGCGTCTGCGAAGTCGTCGCCGACCACGCCCACAACCCCGGGCTTCGCGCCGGGCAGGGATGCCAGGGACATGTAAACCGCGGAGCCGCCGAGCTGGGTCTTCGCTGGGCGATATGGTGTCTCGACCACGTCGTACGCCAGGGACCCGACGATGATGAGATCTACGTCCATCGAACTCCTCAATCGAGAATGGGGCCAAGACGCTCGAGGGTCTCGGGGGGGATCTCATCTCGTGGCGTGATCAGCGCTCCGTCCAGGGTTCGAGCGCAGGAGCAGTCCGGCGAGCCGGCGCCGGAGAAGCGGCCGCAGAGGTCGACGATGGCTGAGCGAGCTGCGAGAGTGTTCCGTTTCATCACCTCGAGGACCGCCTCCACGGAGACGTCCTCCTCGGTCTCGTGCCAGCAGTCGTAGTCAGTGCACAGGGCGAGGGTCGTGTAGCAGAGGGCAGCCTCACGAGCCAGCTTGGCCTCGGGGATCGCGGTCATACCCACCAGGGTCCCGCCCCAGCTTCGGTAGAGGTTTGATTCAGCGCGGGTGCTGAACGCCGGCCCCTCCATGCACACCAGGGTGCCGCCCCTGTGCAATGTGGCGCCCACCGAGGCCGCGGAGGTCGCCACGATCTCTCGGAGGTCAACGCAGTAGGGATCGCCGAAGGTGACGTGCGCGACCATGCCCTTCTCGAAGAACGTCGAGTCCCGGCAGCCGAGGGTCCTGTCGATGATCTGATCCGGAACCACGAGGTGCCCCGGGGCTACCTCCTCGACGAGGCTCCCCACCGCGCTCACCGAGAGCACCGCGGTTGCGCCGACTGCCTTCAAGGCCCAGATGTTGGCCCGATACGGAACCTCTGATGGATTGAGGCAATGCCCGGGCCCGTGGCGGGCGAGAAAATGCACCTCCTGCCCCGCAATTCGCCCCGACAGCAGGGGTGACGAAGTAACGCCGAAGGGGGTCTCAACCACGCGCTCCGTGACGTCCTTCAGTTCCGGGAGGCGGTATACGCCGCTCCCTCCGATGACGCCAAGGACTGTCCCTGCCATGTGGCCCTCCCGTTCTGCCCGACCGGCACCGACATTACCGGATGGGGACGGGCAAAACAAGTGGGGTTGGGGGGGGGCGGAAACAGACCGGTTGACAAGCCTAATTCTGGACGGTAGGTTCACGTCCTCATTACCGATGGAGGGACCCTGATGGTCACCGATTTCACCATCACCAGCCTCGAAGCGACCAGGAACGAAGGCATGATCACGGTCCTGGGCGTCCAGAACCGTCCAGGGGTTGCGGCTAAGCTCTTCGGCGCGCTGAAAGAGGCGGACATCCCGCTCCACACCATCGTCCAGAACTCTCCGGACGCCGGGTACACCAACATCACCTTCACCGTCAGCCGCGAAACCTTCGCGGTCGCAGTGGAGATCTGCCGTGAGCACCTGGCCGACGTGGCAGAGGGGCTGATTCCCGAGGAGCGCGTCGGTCGGATCACCGCGACGGGTCGAAACTTCGAGGAGTCCTCCGGTGTGGCCGCCGCGTTCTTCGAGACCCTCGGCAAGTCCAGCATCAACATCCTGGCCATCAACGCGAGCGCGCTTGCGATATCTGCCTTCATCCGTGAGGACCAGCTCGATCTCTCCGCGCGGGTCCTTCGCCGCCGGTTCGGTCTCGTCGACGAGCCCTCCTGAGATGCCCACGGGATCTTCCCTCCGAGGGGGAATCCCCCTCCCCTTTCTCCTGATCGTCCTCTCGTGTACATCGAGTTCACAGGATGAGTCCGCACCCCCGAGCGCGGATCATGGCGAAGGGATCTGCCTCACGTTCTCCGCAGATGACGTCCCCGGCTGGTCCGCCTGCCTCCCGAACCCCGCTGCGTTCGTGCCCGAGGCCCTCTCCCGCATGGACCTGGATCGTTGCCTGGAGGCATGGGATGCGCTGGATGAATCAACACGGGATGCGCTGATCGACTCCGGTCGGATCCACGCGGATCGTCGCTGCCGATTCACTGCCGGCCCCGGCACCCCCGCCGCGGCCGCGCTGGTCTCCCTGGGGCGGCCGGTGGACCTGAACAGCGCAACCATCAGCGACCTGCAGGCCCTCCCCGGCGTCGGCCCGGCGCTGGCC
>CAZNWW010000476.1:0-3904 GCA_964576155.1 uncultured Myxococcales bacterium
GACGAGGCCTCGATCAAAGACCACCATAATCCCGGACCAGGGACCGGCGGATCCGTCGGATGCGAAGAAACCGTCCAGATCTTCGGACACAGAGAAGATCTCTGTAGCGACGATCACGTTAGCCAGGTGGACGTCGGCGGCCAGGTCAAGGAAATCAGAACCCTCGGGGCAGTCCGTGCTGCCGGGGAGGGTCTGACATTTCTCGATGGTCCAGGCACCGGGGGCAAGATCAGAGGCCGTCGTGTCTACGCCGGGGCCGACATCGTCGGACCGCAAGTCCCATCCGGGTCCCAACGTGTCGTCGGGGTTCTGGTCCCCCCGGCTGTCGCATCCGGCAGCAATCAACAGGGCCAACGAGAGCGCTATGGCGAAACCTTTCATATCGTCTTCCAGATCGCCCTCCGGCTAGAGAAAGACGTCCACGACGTAGAGACCGTCCTCGTCGAAGGGCTCGATGGCCTTGACGGAGCGGGTGGCCGGGTCCACGAGGTAGACTTGGTTCGGACCGGGAATGTACTTCAAATCCGTAGGGAGACCACCCGGGATGAGGTCGCGCAGGTCGAACCCGGAGGACACGGTGAAGCTCCAGCGGACGTCCCGTTCGATCTCGAGGATGGAGACCGCTCCTTCCTCAGAAACGTGGCAGGGCGGGAAGATGTCCACCTCGAAGATCGGGTTCACGAATGTGTTGGCCTCGATCTTGTTGGAGACTTCGGTGATGGGACATTCTATGAGCCCAGCGGTGGTCTTCACCGTTGCGGGGATGGCGCGTCCGACGAAGAGTGGGTCTGCATCCGGATCCTCGACGCAGCCCTCTACAGAGTCGACCACGGTATGGAGGAAGCCGGTGCGGCTCCCACGGATCACGAACTGATCCTCCACCCTTACATCCACCTGCAGTACCCCCTGGAAACACTTGGTGTCGGGCATATCCACCGCGGCTTCGTCCCATTCCGGGGCCCACTCCTCGTCCTCGCGCTCTGCGTCTGTCTCCGGGGAGTCAGCGATCTGGCGACCCCCGACACCCACGTCGAGCACGAGCCAATCCGGGCCCGCCTCTTCGATGAGGTACTCGAACTCCTTCCCCTCGTAGTCTCCGCATCCCAGGGGATCGTCGAATCGAATCACCGCGAGATCCCCTTGTTGAACTCCGAGCCCGCAGAGCCCGGCCCCGGGGAGATCCAGTCTGGCGGGATCGCGGAGGCGGGCCGAGAGCCCGGTCCCACCCGGCAAGATCCCCTCCCAGGTGATGTACCATGCCTCGGTGCGGTGCCAGTCCGTATGCTCGGAGAATCGGATGCCGTAGAACTGTGTCTTGTCACCTTCCTCGTCCAGCGTGATCACTGCGAGAGGCCCGAGGTTCGGATAGTCGGAGCTCGGAGTGAACCCCAACTCGATCGCCTCGCCGTCGGCACGAAGGCTCGGCTTGAAGGCCTGGCTGCGGTCTGTCACGGGATCCTGCTCCACGATGGAGATGGTGTGCACGGGCTCCCCGCCATCCAGAGCACGGATAGCGGTGAGACGCCCATCGGAGGTAGCCAGGAGCATGTCCTCCCAGTCTTCGCCCGGCACGGCCACGAGATCGAGGATCGTTCCCGTGACAGCGAAGCCGCGGACACCCTGGTCGGCGTCTATGGGGTCTGGATCTCCCGAGGGATGTTCATCGCTGGAGATATCCAGACGTTCTCCGGTCTCCAGATCCAGGACCACGACCTGACCCAGGCCCACGTGACCAACGTATGCGAAGCGTCCATCGCTGGTAACGGCCACGCGGGCCATTGCGGCGGCCGGTCCGGCCTCGCTGGGGTCTGAGGCCCGGTAGCAGTTCGGATCATCGGGCCAGTCGGTCAGGCCGTCCAGATCGTTGTCCAGTCCATCCCAGCATCCGAACCAGGCTGTCTCGGGGCCGCGGGGATCCGTGGCGCAGTCCGGGTCATCGCCGTCGGCCAGGCCGTCGCCGTCGTCATCCAGACCGTTGGCGCAGGTGAGGGTCCAGGCTGCCAGGGCCTTGCCCTTCTCATCGGTAATCGGTGCGTCCTCGGACTCACTGTCGTCAATGGCGTCGACGCATCCAGGGTCCGCTGCGTCGACAAGCCCGTCGCCGTCGTCATCCTCGCCGTTCCCGCAGGCGCCGGTCTCCATGGCCTCCGCAGGGGCGGTCTCATCGTCGTCCCCCGCATCGGAACAATCCGGGTCAGCGGCATCGATGAGCCCGTCGTTGTCATTGTCCAGGCCGTCTGCGCAGGCATCCAGGAGGCCGATCTCCGAGACCACTTCCAAGGTGGTGAGGTCGATGACCGAGACGTAGTGCAGAGCCTTGTAGCCGACGATCAAGTGACCGTTGACAGGATCCCAGGCCGCGTCCGAGGGGATCCCATCGAGGAGTAGCTCCTCCTCGGCACCGGTCTCGGGATCCACGGGGACGAGGGCAGGTGGATCCGTGGTCAGGACCCAGAGAGGCGGCTCGGCCTCCGCCGCAAAGATCACCCGGATTGGTGAGCCTGGGAGGGGGATGGCCCCTATCTCCTCGAGGGTCACGGTATCCAGCCCGACGAGGGTACGCTGCACAGGGTCCGTTGCGTAGACCCGGGATCCATCCGGAAGGGCGATGATGTCCGAGAGCCAGGTCCCCAGGCGGATACGGGTGTAACCGGGGATCTGCAGGTCCACATCCACGGGCTTGCCCTGGGTGAGGTCGATGATGCCGACGTCTCCGGTGTAGCCATTGGCCACCCACGCCACGAGCCGATGAGCATCGGCGCCCGACTCGCAGTCAGACAGTGGTGCCGCCTTCCAGAGGCCGGCCTCGGTCTGTGCCTGGCAGGTATACGCGGCAGCTACGGGCTGGGATTGAGAGATCGGAGTGACGGAGATCGGCGATGCACAGGCCACGAAGAGAGTAAGAGAGAGCACGGCTAGGCGCAGGGCGTCCATACTAACGTATCTCCTCGATGACGGTGTGGTAGGTGTCGCTCGTGGGATCGAGGTCTACGACGGTCACCGAATGCCCCAGGAAGCTGCCGACGTAGGCCTCACGGCGCTTCGGAGACCAGGCAAGGGAGAACGGAGAGATCCCGGAGTACTCCGGGCTCTCGTTCGAGGGCCCGAGGTGGATGCGGGTCTCCACGTTCAGGGACTCCGGGTCCACGACGTACAGGGAGTTGTTCGAGACGCTGACGATGTAGGCCCGGTCTGCGCCGTCTGGACCGCTCGGGAAGATGCGGACGGTGGCCGGGTCGTCTCCCATCGGAACCATGCCGAGGAGGTTGACGTTCGGATCTGCGCTCCCCTGTGAGGTCGTGTCATACACCATGAGCGAGTCCGGAGCCCGCCAGGCGACGAGGAGGCGCGATCCATCGCCGGTGAACGCCAGGGACCTGCCGATATCCGACGACGAGATGGCCAAGGGGACGCTCAGGGGGGGGAGGCTGGCGAGGCGCGACCCCTCATCGTCAGTCTCCACCTGCACGCGGAGCACTACCGCAGCGTACTTAGCGGTGGCGAAGATAGTCCGGGAGGGGCCGTGCACTGCGAGGTCATTGAGCCCCTGAGTGACCACCATTCGATCCGTCAGCGTGGGGGCCCCATCTTCCGGGGAGATCTCGAAGAGGTCCAGGCTTCCGGTCCGAAGGCTGCCCACCACCAGGTGATCAGGCTCGCCGATGCGGCCGGGAAGGTAGACCGATGCGAAGGGGTCATTGCCGACGGATACTGCCTCGCCGTCGTCGTCTTCGCCCTCGGTGACCACGAAGCGACCTGCGCACCGGCGATCGGAATATGACTCCTTGGGGTCGTCGCAACGCAGCACAGGCGTGTCCTCGATCCAGCCTACTTTGAACCAGGTGAGGGAGTCGTCTTCACGGACCGGCAGGTAGACCGTGCGAGTACGGCCGTCGCCGTCGGG
>CAZNWW010000477.1:0-3887 GCA_964576155.1 uncultured Myxococcales bacterium
AGACCGGCGCGGTCGTCAACTTGCACCTGTGGGGGGGCGGCGGCTCATCCGGCGACAACTCCAACACCCTCATCGGCGGTCCCGGAGGTTACACCACCACCACGTTCAAGATGCCCCAGGGAGCCGTCTTGAAGATCCTCGTCGGCGAGGGTGGGAAGCGGTACGGCCTCGGCAGCACCTTCGGCGGCGGCGGCGGCGGCGGCAACAACTCGTCGTACGACGGCGGGTCCGGCGGCGGCGGGACCTTCGTCTACATCACGGACAACATGCCGACGAACAACAACAACCTCCTGGCCATTGCCGGCGGCGGCGGCGGCTGCGCCGGCACCTATGGGAACCCGAACTCCGGTGGACCGGGGGGCGGAGAGGAGGGCGGTGACGGCTACGCCGTCTCCGTCCAGGGCGAAGTAGGCCAGGGCGGGACCCAGGTCGCCGGCGGCGCAGCGGGGACCGCTGCGGGAGGATCCAACGGAGCCTTCTACCAGGGCGGAGTCGGGAACGGGTCCACCTCCAACGTCGGCTGCGGCGGCGGCGGCGGCGGTTACTCCGGCGGCGGCGGCGGAGCAGGCCGCTCCGGCGCCGGAGGTGGAGGTTCGGGCTTCATGAACGAGACTCCACCCGCGAGTTTCGTCTTCATCGACGGCTCTACCAATGGAATACCGTCCACCGGCGGTGCCGCCCAGAAGAGCCCTCCGGGCACGGGCGAGCCCGAGTACGGGAACCAGGCGGGGATGAGCTTCAACTCCGGCTCCTACCACGGCAAGCCCGGGCGGGTTGTCATCACCGTGGGCGGCGAGATGCACGTCTTCGGTTATACCGGTGCAGTCCAGACATACACGGTCACCAGCCAGTAGGCAGCACGGCGCCCAGGGCGAAGCCCGGTGCCCGTATACGTACGCGTACACGTCTGACGATCCAACACAGGTCGGGGACTCTCGTCTCTGCACGGGGTCCTCCCCCCTCCGCCGGCTTTGCCGGCACCTCCCCCAACAAGGGGGGAGGGATTTCCATGCTCAGCCGATGGATTGCAGCAACACAACCGCTCCATTGTTCGTGCTTGGTACGGCGCGCCCGCTTCCCCCCTTGTTGGGGGAAGTCCCTGGAGCAGAGCGAAGCGATCGCGGAGGGGGATGGGGGGCTGCCCCGTGCAGAGACGCAAGCCGAGAAACACGAGATCGGCTAGCTTCGAAGACGCCGTCGAATCAGGGGCAGGAGCAAGAACAAGAAACACCAAACAGCGCTGGTGGGTACAGGGCCGGCGGTGCAACCGCCTGACCTCGGTGGCGGCAAGTAGTGCACGGGAGCCGATGAACCAATGTCGACACCCGAGCCTGCCCCGTCGCTGACAGTCCCATCCCCGAAGATCTCAGGCGAAGAACCCGTTGCGTCGGGATCGAGGGTCTCCGGCGGCTGCTCGAGATCATCAACCGATCCCTTGTCCGCCTCATTCTCGACGATCTCCACCATCATCTCCTGGAAACCCTCCACGACGTCCTCGACCTCCTCCACGATCTCCGGACCGGGCTCCACCGGAGCCTCGCAGACGGTGACGCAGGGGCCCTCGCCCGTTGGTCCCACGTCGTTGGTGCCCCCCGCGTTGAGGCCGGTCTTGACCCACTCGTAGGCCTCGTTGTTCAGGAGGATGGTGGCGTGCTCCGCGAAGGTGTCCAGCTCGTGGTTGAGCGCGCCGGGGAGGACCGAGTTCTCCTGGGGCATGATGATCTCGTCCCACTCGGTCCAGATGCTGGTGTAGAGGATGTCGTCGCCGGGAGTCAGGTCACAGGCGTTGAGATCCGCGAGGAAGGGGTTGTCCTGCCACGCCCCCTCGTAGCCGCCGACGCACATCTGCTTTGCACCACAGGAGAGGGGTTCGAGGCACGCGACGACGGAGCCCTGGTTCGCGCCGGCGAGCATCACGACGTCCTCCACGAACCTGTATCCGCAGAGGTACTTGATGTAGTAGCGGCAGTCCAGGCCCCCCATGCTGTGGGTCAGGAGATCCACCTTGTCCCTGCCCGTGACCTCCCGGATCATCTCCACCGACGCTGCGATGGCCTCAGCGTGGTTCGGGTTACAGCCTACCACGCTGTCGAAGGTCTGGCCGAAGAGATACTCCGGCGGCCAGCCGTCGTCGATGAGCTTCCCCTCGATGAAGGCCCAGGTGGCGAAGTCCGGCAGGAAGTAGCCGTGCACCATGAGGACCGGGTCCTTGGAATAGTCTGCCGCGCGGGCGGGCCCGGACTGTGTTGCGTCTGTCACGACGAGGACCACAAAGAGGATCGCAAGGGCAGTTCTCATGCGGGTGATTCTACCGGCAAGTCAAAGGGACTTCCACCACTCCACGGTACGGGCGAGGCCCTCCTCGAAGGGCACTATGGGCTGGTAGCCAAGGACCTCCTGCGCTCGGCCGCAGGAGAAGTGGAGGTCCCGGGTCATGAGTCTCGCCAGGTATCGGGTGAGGGGAGGGCGTCGTCTCGGCCCCAGTGGAATCCAGAGCCCCTCCGCGCAGGTCGCAGCCCCTCGGGCGAGCCATTGAGGCAGGTTGCGGTACTCGAGGTCCACTCCCAACTGAAGTCCGATGCCCCGGAAGTAGTCGTCCCAGCTGAGCCTGACCCCGTCCGTAATCGTAAAGACCCGGCCCGGCGCGTCACCGTGGGTCAGGCAGAGTCGAATCCCCTCGGCGACGTTGGGCGCATATACCGTGCACGACAGCCGCCGGGGGTCCCCGGTTACCGGCATGCGGCCCTTGGAGATGGCAGCGGCCAGGGGCGGGAAGCCACGGAGGTCGCCCTCCCCGAAGGGCACCATGCCCGGGCGGACGATGACTACGTCCAGGGTCCGGTCCCGGTCGTGCTCCATCAGCAGGTCTTCGGCTGCGATTTTGGACCTGGCGTATGGATTGCCTGCAGCGTCCCTGGGGGCGTCCTCGTCCGCGCCGTCAAAGTCCCCGACGCCGTGAACGGCGAGGGAGCTGACGAAGACGAAGCGGTGCGCGCCGCTCGCGGACGCGGCGTCTGCGAGGCTGCGGGTACCGAGGACGTTCACCCTGTGGTACCACGAATAGCGGCCCCACTCCGAGACCAGGGCCGCCAGGTGGACCACCGCGTCGCAGCCCTCCAGCGCGACGACCAGGTCTTCGGGGTCCAGGAGGTCCGCAGCGACGACCTCGCCGAGGTCCCCAATGCAGTCCGTTGGTGTGCCGGGTTGGCACATGGCGCGGACCTCGTGGTCGTCATCCCGCAGCGCGCGGCACACGTGGCGCCCGAGGAAGCCGTTGGCGCCGGTGACGAGGACCTTCATCTGTTCAGGAACAGGCAGCCGAGGTCTGTCGCTGCGCCCGCCGCCAGGTGGATGAGGACCACGGGCCAGATGGAGCGGGCCCGCCACGCCACCCAGCCGAGGATCGGCCCCACCGCACAGGCGGCGAGGGTCTCGGCTTCGGGGTGGCCCGCGTGGAGCATGGTGGTCAGCGCGGTCTGCAAGGCCGCGGCGGGTGCGAAGCCCCAGCGGTCTCCGAGGCCGATCTGTATGGCGCCCCGGAAGAGGGCCTCCCAGGCGATGTAGTACACAAGGTAGGTGGCCTCCCAGGCCAGATAGCCACCCGCTCCGTTCCCCACCATGTCGGTGAGGGGATAGTAGGTGCAGATCCCGGAGGCCTCGGACTGGGTGAGAGCGACCACCGGGAAGAGGACGAGGGCAACGGGAATGGACGCCTTTGCGCCCCAGCGCCAGTCCCCTGCGCCGAGGCCGAGATCCTTCAGGGATGCCTTCAGGACCAGGGCGATGCCGAACACCGGGAGGACGCCCAGCAGGATCGCGGCAACGCCGCATTGGAGGAAGGCCCCCCAGGTCTCCGGCGCGGGCACCTCGAATCCGAGGGCCGCCGC
>CAZNWW010000478.1:0-3884 GCA_964576155.1 uncultured Myxococcales bacterium
GGCATGGACCTCAGGGTTCCTTGCGTCGGACGGGCCGTGGCGGCCGCTGGTGAGCCGGGGGACATCCCGATCTGCTCGCCGCACGTAAAGTGCGACTCACATCCCGGGAGCGCTTCGCTTGCCCCCCGAACTCACCATCGACCGCCACGCCCTCGCCCGACGCTGCGTCACCCTTCGGCCCACGCCACGAGATAGCGGCAGGAATCAATCAGAGCCGGGAGTTTGGCGACTGTCTCAGGAGCTGACACCCAAGGAAAACTGACTCATCTGTGAAGATCTCGGGGTTTGCAGATGTCTGGACTCTCGAGCGCAACGACACCCTCGAACACTTCGACAGCGGGTCCCGTCATGAGCAGATGACCGTCCACGGATCGGTGCACGATCTGAAGGACTCCGCCGGGGAGGGTCACCTCCACGGATTCGTCGGAGTTCAGGAACCCTGCCCGAACCCCTGCGGCCACGGTTGCGCAAGCTCCGGTGCCACAGGCCAGGGTGAAGCCGGCGCCCCGCTCGTGGACCACGAGGTGGATCCGCCCCGGCGCGGTGATCTCCGCGAACTCCGCGTTGACTCCCCCCTCGAAGACGACGGCGGTGGTTACCAGGGGTCCCCAGCAGCGGATCTCCTCATCGGTGAAGCGATCGAAGAAGACCACATGGGGATTCCCGGTGGAGATCCGGCGGCCCCTCAGGCTCCGCGGTGACACCGCGGCTTCCTGCAAGCCGGGTAGCGTCGCCAGATCCACATCCTCGCCGCCGGCGACGCCGGGCCCCATGTCGACCTCGACCATGAATCCTGCCGACCCGAGGTCCTCCCATCGACAGGCCAGAAGGCCTGCCCCGGTTCGAACAAGGATCGGGTTGGCGACGACCTCGAATCTCCGCACCAACTCCAGAACGAAGCACCGGATCCCGTTCCCGCACATCTCGGGGATCGTCCCATCGGAGTTCCAGATGGTCATGGTTGGCTCTTCGGAGCTCCCTGTGAACACCAGAACCCCGTCACCTCCGATCCCGAGATTCCGGTGGCATGACCACTGAGCCAATGCCGGCGTCATGAGTTCCGGGGTATCCCTCAGATCGAGAAAGATAAAGTCGTTCCCGAGCCCATGGACTTTCTGGAAGGAGATGGACACGAGCCGAAAGCTAGGGAAGGGAGACCGCGATGGGCTTCTTGACGGGCTTCCCGCTGAACGCGGGGAACTTCATCTTCTTGACGACGTTCTTCACGCAGTTGCCCAGCGCGGTGCCGGCATACTCCCGGGTGGCGATGGTGACCGAGGACACGGACCCGGAGCCCTGGATCGTGACCCGGGTGCTGATCCGGGCGCTGGAGAGTCCAGACCCGTACTTGTTGAAGCAGCCGGTCATCTTGCCCTTGTTCTTGCGAACTACCCGGGTGATGTCCGAGAGGGTGAGGGTCTTCTTGGTGGGCTTTGCCGCAGCGGAGTCGCTGCCTTCGTCGCCGCCCGCCTCCTTCTTGTCGATGGCCGCAAGGAGCGCCGCAGCGTCGCTCTTGGGGCCCCCGTCCTTCTTCTCTTCGGCCTTTTTCTCCGCCTTCTTTTCGGTCTTCTTGTCGGTCTTCTTGTCAGTCTTCTTGTCGGATTTCTTCGTGGTCTTCTTCTCGGTCTTGCGCCGATCTGTCTTCTTCGTGGTCTTCTTCTCGGTCTTCTCCGCGGCGTCGACCTTCGCCGCCTCTTCGGCCTTCTTGGCCTCTTCGGTCTTCTTGGCCTCTTCGGTCTTCTTGGCCTCCTCCAGGAGGTGAGCCTTCTCAGCCGCCTCGGCCTCGGCTCGGGCCTTCAAGGCAGCGAGCTTCTCCGTGCGCTTCGTCTCCAGTGATTGGACGTCCCCCTCGAGCTTCGCCAGGCGCGTGTCCCAGCCTTGCTGGTGCTCCATGCGGGTGGTCTCGGCAGCGGCCATGGCTTGCTCGTATCGCGCGTCCAGCGCTCGCTGCGCAGCCTTGACGGCCTCGGAGCCCTCCTCCTGGAGAGCCTCGAGCTTCGCCGAGTAGTCCTCCTGGAGATCTCCGATGCGCTTCGCCTGCCAGGCCTTGGCCCCGGCCATGGCGTCGGGGACGACCTCGCCCATGAAGTTGACCCCGGGGAAGATGTGATCCTTGCCGAGGAAGCCGCCGACCCCGAGGGCGATGAGGATGACTATTCCCGCGGCCAGGAAGATGGGCCAGCGCTTGCGGCGCTTCACCAATGGTAGAGCGACCGCGGCCGCGCCGACGTCGTGCAGGATCTTAGCGTCGCCGGTGCCGAACGCTCCGAACACGTCCTCATCCTCGTCGCCTGTACTCATGGCGATGGTGCGGATATCGATGAGGCCGGAGTCTTCCTCCTTGACGGCCTTGTCCGCGACCTTGTCCACTGCGTTGCCGGAGAGGTCGTCCAGGGAGAAGAGCACCGAGGTCTCGCACCGAGTGTGAAGGAGGGCGTCACTGTTGTCGGGTGCCACGGCCTCCGGCTCCGTCAGCTCTCCTTCACTGGTGTCGAACTGGGCGAAGAGGCTGCCGTGCCCCTGGCCCTCGTCCTCGCCTGCGTCAGCTGCAGGCTCCTCTTCTGTGGGAGGGGCTTCCCTGCTACGCTCTTCGAGCTTCGAAGGGTCTTCGACAGCCTCGACTTCTTCGGCCTCAGGCTCCGGCACACTCTCCTCAGCGCCGCCGTCGAGTTCATCGACGCGGGCGAGGAGGGACTTGGCCTCAGCGAGGGCGTCGGCCTCATCAGGCTCGGGCTCCTCCTCTGTGGGAGGGGCTTCAGCCCCGACATCTTCGGCCTCAGGCTCGGGTTCCTCGGCTTCGGGCTCGGGCTCTTCAGCTTCGGGCTCGGGCTCCTCGGCCTCAGCCTCGGGCTCCTCTTCTGTGGGAGGGTCCTCGACAGCCCCGACTTCTTCGGCCACAGGCTCGGGCTCCGGCACGGGGCCGTCGACCAGGCTTTCTTCCTTGGAGATTTCGTCGAGGAGTTCGCGGGACTCCTCCGCCCAGTCAGGTTCATCCTCGAGCTCAGGCTCAGCAGCATCAGCTGCCTCTTCGAGGGACTCCTCGGGGGATTCGGCGACGATCTTCTCGTCTTCCTCGGCCATCTCCGCAGCGAGCTGGTCCGCAATATCCTCAGCGGACGAATCATCAAGTTCGGGCTCGGGCTCGACTTCGGGCTTGGCTTCGGGCTCGGCGGCTTCGGCCGCCGAGAGTTCCGGGACATCCTGCACAAAGGCCCAGTCGTCCATTCCGGTACGCCAGACCAGATCCTCGGTGCTGACCGTGCCGTCTGCGATCATGGCCGTGAGGGCCTCCTGGGTCACGGGCCCCTCCTGAGCGTCACCGCGGGAGTAGTACCACGACGGGCCCTCAGCTTCGGCCGGCTCCTCGAGCGCGAGGTCCAGGATCGTGTCGCATCGCGGGCAGCGCACCTTCACCGTCCCGGTCCGGCCCTCGAGCTTCTCGTCGGGCAGGTTGAACACTGCGCTGCAGTTCGTGCAGGTGACTCTCATTCCGTTCTCCTCACGTCCTCGATGGAGTAGAAGGCCCGATCGGGGAGAAAGCTCACCCCGACTGCCTCGTTCAAGCGACACCTTGTCGCCTGACGTTATTCCGACACTCCAAGCGTGAGGATAACCGATCTCTCAGAGCCCCCGCAAGCGCGTCGCTGCGCGTGGAGACCTTCGCGACGATCATCGCCATCCGGCATGGTTTCCCTTGAAATCCGGACGCGGCTGCCTATAGTCACTAGCCTTAGAGTCACTAATGGACGGCTCTCGCCGTCTCGATCTTGATAAGGAGAGCCTGGATGAGCGAGAACAAATTCGTATTCCGGTTCGGCGGCGCAGACTCCGAGGGCGACGCCTCGATGAAGAACCTCCTCGGCGGCAAGGGCGCCAACCTCGCG
>CAZNWW010000479.1:0-1172 GCA_964576155.1 uncultured Myxococcales bacterium
GAGAGCCTGCCCTGTGGATTCGATGCTCCGTGGGGGCGTGAGATGCTCAGGATCGCAGGCCGAATTCGGCGGCGAGTGCTCGCCCACACCCTCGAGCACGGCGGCGGCTACATGAGCCAGGCTTGCTCCGCCGCAGAGATCCTGGCCACCCTGTACGGGGGCGCGCTGCGGCTCGGCGCCAGTGTGGCGCCTATGCTCCCCCTTGCCTTCGCCGGGCCGCCGGGCCCCGGTAACCCGGACGCGTTCACCGGCGCGGGATACAACGGTCCTCGGGCGCCGGAACTCGATCGGTTCTACTTCTCTCCCGTGCACTACGCGCTGGTCCTGTATTCCACCTTGATCGAGGTCGGACGGATGGCCCCGGAGGGCCTCGAGATGTTCAACCGTGACGGGAGCACCGTGGAGCTCATCGGCGCGGAGCATTCTCCAGGTCACGAGGTGACCTCGGGATCCCTCGGGCAATGCCTGAGCCAGGCCGCAGGTGCTGCCTGGGCGCGGCGGCGCAAGGGTGAGACCGGTCGTAACGTCGTCTTCATGTCCGACGGGGAATTCCAGGAGGGTCAGACCTGGGAGACCTTCGCTGCGCTTGCTTCTCATCACCTCGACATGCTGGTCTATGTGGATATGAACGGGCAGCAATGTGACGGGGCCATGGAGGCCGAGATGCACATAGATCCCGTGGCCAAGCGTCTCGCCGCGTTCGGAGCACGGGTCGTGGAGGTGGACGGACACGATCCGGCTGCGCTGGCTGCGCCGACGGAGTTCGAGCCCGACGGCCGACCCGTGGTCGTCCTCGCTCGCACAGATCCCTGCAAGGGCCTGGAGCTCCTGCGGTCCCGGGCGCCGAAGCTCCACTACCTGCGGTTCACCTCTGAGGAGGAGCGGGCGCGCTACGCCGCGGCCCTGGCCGCGTTCGATGAGGAGGGCGAGGCGTGAACATCGTCACCCGTCCCCATCGCACCAACCTGGTGCGCTTCGCCTCCCGTCATCCCGAGGTGGTGGTCCTCACCGCGGACCTCACGTCGAGCTGCGAGGCTGACCTGCTCAGGGACCAGCGACCCGAGCAGTTCCTCAGCCTCGGCATGGCCGAGCAGAACATGATGAGTTTCGCGGGGGGTATGGCCCGAGAAGGCCTCACTCCCTGGGTGCACACCTTTGCAGTCTTCCTCACC
>CAZNWW010000479.1:1182-3846 GCA_964576155.1 uncultured Myxococcales bacterium
CATGAGCGTCGCCTATCCGAACCTGCCCGTGCGGCTCGTCGGCTTCCTGCCGGGGATCACAACCCCCGGTGGGGTGACCCACCAGGCGGTGGACGACATAGCGTTGATGCGCGCAATCCCGAACATGACGATCATAGAATGCGGCGACGCGACGGACGCAGAGTCCTCCCTCGAGGTCGCCCAGGCCGTAGACGGTCCGGTCTATCTGCGGATGCTCCGCGGCCTCGTGCCGCGGCTCTTTCCAGGAGAGGAGCCCCTCGAGCTCGGGCGCTGCAGGGCCCTGGCCCGGGGCGCCGATGTGGCCGTGCTCACTGCGGGGATATCCACCGAGGAGGGAGTCCGGGCGCTGCAGGCGCTCAGGCGCCGAGGCCTGGAGGCGACCCATCTCCACGTCTCCACGATCAAACCGTTTCCACGAGAGGAGGTGCTGGACGCACTCCAAGGGGTGCGGCGGGGCGTCGTTGTCCTCGAGAACCACAGCATCATCGGCGGCCTCGGGAGCGCGACGGCAGAGGTCATGGCCGAGGCGGGGCTCGGAGTGTCCCTGGTGCGCCTCGGCCTTCGGGACGTCTATGCGCAGGGGGCCAGCCGGGAGTATCTCCTGGCTAAGCACGGGCTGGACGCGGCCGCGCTGGTGGCGGCAATCGAGGGCCTCACAGGGGAGACCTTCGGGGTGCCGACGGAGGAGCTGGCCGCGGATGTCACCGCCCCGGATGAGGGACGGGTCGAGGACCTTTGATGGACGACAGAATACGGGTGACCTATCGGTTCGCGGCCGATGACCGGCTGGCAGCGAAGGCGCGGGCCGAGGCGGTAGCGGTGGAGCAGACCGTGGAGTTCCCGAAGGACCTGATAACAGACCCGGGAATCCGAGACGGAATCATAGGCCGCCCGGAGTTCCTTGCGCCCGCGGGCCCCGGCGCGTGGGAGGTCATGATCAGCTACGCTGCGGAGACCGCTGGGCGTTGCCTGCCCCAGCTCCTCAACCTGGTGTTCGGGAACGTGAGCCTCCAGCCGGGGGTACGGGTTCAGCGCCTCGACCTGCCCGACACCATGTTCAAGCGCTTCCGGGGACCTCGTTTCGGTGTAGAGGGGCTGCGTTTCATCATGGGTGTCTCCACGCGGCCTCTCCTGGCTACTGCGGTAAAGCCCATGGGACTCTCCCCGGTGGAGCTCTCCGAGCTTGCCTACCGTTTCGCTCTTGGCGGCGTGGACCTGATCAAGGATGACCACGGCCTCGCCGATCAGTCGTTCTGTGCGTTCGAGAACCGGGTCCGAGCTTGCGCGGCTGCGGTGAGAAGGGCCAACGCTGAGACCGGGGGGGGAAGCCGCTATATTGCGAACCTGGTGGGCCCGATGGAGACCCTCCTGGAGCGCGCACGCTTCGCGAAGAAGGTCGGCGCCGGTGGTCTCCTGATCGCGCCCGGCCTGGTGGGCTGGGACGCAATGCGGGCCATAGCCGAGGACGAGCGGGTCGGGCTGCCGATCCTCTTTCATCCGGCCCTCCTGGGTGGCTTCACCGTGTCTCCCAATGCCGGGATCGCGCACGAGGTCCTCTACGGGACCCTGGCCCGCCTCGCGGGGGCGGACGTGGTGGTCTTCCCGAACCACGGCGGGCGATTTTCATTCTCCCAGAGCGATTGCCGCCGGATCACCCGGGGCTGCGCCACACCTCTGGGTAGCTATCGAACGACGTTCCCGGCCCCCGCGGGGGGCATGACCCTGGAGAGGGTCGACGAGATGCGGGCCTTCTATGGCGATGATATGGTGCTGCTGATAGGCGGAGATCTTCACCGTCACGGTGATCTCGTGGAGACCTGCCGCCGCTTCCGCGAGATGGTGGAGAGCCCCTACAAATGATCCGAGCCGGGGAGCCCGCGACCCGGAACCCGCCTCGCCAAGCCCTATGTTATACTCCCCTCCAACCAGGAGGCCCCAAATGCACATCTGGGTCGACGCCGACGCCTGTCCCCGCCCGGTCAAAGACGTCCTCTTTCGCGCGTCTAAACGCACCGGAGTCCCCTGCACCCTCGTAGCCAATCAAAATATGGGCGCGCCGCCCCATATCCATACTGTCCGCGTCCCGCAAGGCTTCGACGTCGCTGACCATCACATCGCTGAGCACGCCGCCCCCGGGGATATCGTTATCACCGCGGACATCCCCCTGGCAGCGGACGTAGTGGACAAGGGCTGCCTGGCGATCAACCCCCGCGGGCAAACGTATACCGAGGACAACGTCAAGGACCGCCTCGCCACTCGGGACCTCATGGACGAGCTGCGCAGCGCCGGCATGGAGACCGGCGGGCCGCCGGCCTTCTCCAAGCGGGATATCCAGGCCTTTGCCAACGCGCTGGATCGCCTCCTGGCACGCCGATGAGCTGGTTCGTCTACATCGTCGAATGCGCGGACGACTCACTGTATACCGGGATCACCAATGACCTGGACGCCCGGGTCGCCGCGCACAACAGCGGCAAAGGCGCTCGGTACACCGCCAGTCGAGGTCCTGTGACATTACGGTGGTCCACGCCGGCGAAGGACAGATCGGAGGCGACGCGGCTGGAGAATGAGATCAAGAATATGCCACGGAGGATCAAGCTGGCGATGATTCGGGGGTGAGGTGAGTCCGGGTCGCGAGATCCCAAGGGAGGTCCCGTCGTACCCTCC
>CAZNWW010000480.1:0-3842 GCA_964576155.1 uncultured Myxococcales bacterium
AGTGTCAACCAATAGAACTCAGCAGAAGGGAACCTTTATTGTTGGACGCTGCAATAAGGGGAAGTTTGATCTTCCGGACGAGATTTAGGCGCAGAAGAGTCGGCCCTGAAGGGCCTCCCACAGTATGAAAGAGTCGGCCCTGAAGGGCCTCCCACAGTTATTTTTGAGTTACCTTGAAATCGCCCTTCTGTAGGTCCAGCACTACGATGTCCGGCGGCGCGAAGAGGCGGACCGGCGGGCCCCAGGTGCCGGTGCCGTTGGAGAGGTAGAGCACTGCATCCCCGACCCGGTACAGGCCCGAGAGGTAGCCCCCGTTCGACAGGGGGGCCAGGAGCTGGAACGGCGGGAGCTGCCCGCCGTGGACGTGCCCCGCGAGGATCAGGGTGGAGGGGCGGTCGTCCAGATGGCGGATCACCTGGGGCTGATGGGAGAGCAGGATCATCGGCGCCGTCGATGGGACCAACCCGCGCACAATCGGGACCGAGGTGTCGTGAGCCGTGAGTTGGGGGTCATCGATGCCCGCAAGCCAGAGACCTCCAAGGTCAAGGGCTTCCTGTCTGAGGAGGTGGATGTCCAGGGAGTCGAGGAGTTCCGGGAGCTTGCTGAGCCCGGAGTATTTTTCGTGATTCCCGATGGTCATGTAGAACGGCACCCCGGGGAGACGCTCGCGGAGTTGGCGGAGCTGCCGGTGGCCCCGCTCCGTGTGATCCTCGATGATGTCGCCGGTGAGGAGCAGCGCGTCCGGGGCCGTCCCCTCGACCGTGTCGAGGATCGTCTCCCACTGGCCCTGGGGCGAAATGGCACCCAAGTGGAGGTCAGAGACCTGGACCAGGCGCCGCAGGCCGTCGGGCACCTCGGGCACCTGGACCGCCACGTGGATCTCCCGAGGCGGCTGCGTCACACGCACCGCTCCCGCTATGGTCCCGGCCAGGGACAGGCCCCAGATCAGGGCGCAGACGGCGAGGCGCGCCCAACGCGGCCCGTCGGACAGCAATCCGAAGATCGTCGCCCCGCGTCCCGTGCTGATTCGTGTCGCTAGCCAGGTCATGAGTCCGGCGGCCTCCATGAGGAACATGACACTCACCGTGATCGAGGCCAGGGCAAGCCACCAGGCGCCGGCCAGCTCCACGCCACCGGCGAAGGCACCGTCCCGACCGGTCCGGGTGAGGATCCGTCCCGCCACGTACAGGATCGCCAGCACGGCGATGACCCCCACCGAGATTCGCCAGGGGATAGGGGGGGGCGTCAGGAGAAGATGGGTCCGCCACAGCAGCCAGGTGTGCAGGCCTCCCCAGATGGCGAGGGCGATAATCAGGAAAAAGGGCATCAGAGGTTCTCCCTGGATTCTCTCGAGGATAATCTACGGCATGAGGACCCAGCGGACAAGATGCCTCAGGACAGCCACGTTGACGCTGTTCCCGGCCAGCTTGTAACGGGCTCGGGCGGTGAGGTCCGAAGGGAAGGTGAAGTCTGCGGGGAAGTGGAGCAGCCGGATCATCTCCTCGGGAGAGAATCGACGGATCGCGCCCTCGTGGGACAGGTACGATCCGGCCCGCTTGAGCGCGCGCCCGTACGACGACCCGAAGCACGCAGTCCGGGGTGAGTCCACCGTGACGAAATCCATGCCGCGTCCCCGGCGGTGGATCACGTCCTGATCCATGGTCAGGGCGGGATCGGGCGATGGGTCGAGGTAGGTCGCCAGGGGTCGGTCCAGGCGGGGCAGGGGAGGGGGCTTCGGCAGCTGGGTCCGGCGCGCCACCAGGTAATACCTGCGTCGCAGGTTCGGGATCCCCAGCTCCGTCGGACAGAACTCTACCTCCTGCTGGTGGTAGTCGAGGGACGTGAGCTTCCTGGTCAGGCGCTCCCGGGCGCGGCTCTCACCGAAGGGCGGGACGTTCTCCAGCAGGAGGAATGACGGCATGACCTCGTGGAGGATCCGGATCAGGCGCAGGAGGGGCACGGCGCGGGGGTCGTCGACGTCCCGCTGCTCCCCCTTCCGGGTGTAGGGCTGGCAGGGCGGGCTCATGAGCCAACCCGTCTCACCGTGGCGGGTGAGATCAGCGACGCTGATCCCCGCCAGATTCCTCTGGACCGGGGCGCGACCCCAGTTGCGGGCGTAGGTAGTGTTGGCCGCGGGGCTCAGGTCCCACGCGGCCACGATGTCCATCAGGCCCGCCGCCGCCGCGGTCCAGCCGCCGATCCCCGAGAACAACTCGAGCGCCGGCGGAAGAGGGGCGCCATGCTCCTGTGAGGTTCCGTCCATACAGCAACTCTAGCTCCAGCCTCTGTCGGTGTCATCCGTTACCAATCCAGATCTGTACCTGGACGAGAAACGTCGGGCTGTGTTAGGATTGTGGCTGAAGAACGTAGACAACCATGAACACAGGATTCGAGGCCATGCTGCGCTACCGTCAACCCGTGCTTTTCTTCGCTTTTGGTTTGTTCCTGTGCTCTTCCACGGCGCTGGCCGACGAGTACTTTCTCCTAGGCAACGAGGCCGCCGTCGTGGCCCTCTTGCACCCCCATTCCGACGAGAATCTGGTCATTGGATCCTGGTCCCTCGAGACCTTGGAGGTCGGCCCCTCCTGTGAAATCCGGATGGGCTTCATGAAGGAAGGCGCTGACGAGCCGATCAAGGTGACCATCACCCCGGCATTGTCAGGGACGGGGAGCTTCAGCTTCGCCTGGGCCCAGGCGAAGCCCGAGGATCTGGGTGGTCCCCTGGAGACCCTCCTCAGGGGAAACGCCCCCGGGGATTTCTTCAGGGATCGATGCCAATCCAAGTCCGACAACCATGTGGAGGATGAGCCCGACGCAGCCGAAGTCTCCTCATGGATCCCTTCCCCTGCTGCGGCGCTCTGGATCGGCGCGCTCGTCCTCGGGATCGCCGGGCTGTTCCTCCTGGGATGGAGAGGAAAGAAGAAGAAAAAGAAGGACTCGACCAAATCCGGCGATTAGTCCGGAGCTCTCGATGATAAGACCTCGCCACCTCCCCATCCTCCTTGTCGGCTTCCTGCTGATTGCGGAAGAGCCTGCCGTCGCCGGGGACTATTTCCTCCCCGGCAACGAAGGCGCGGTGGTGGAACTACTGCAACCCTACTCTGACGAGGACCTGGTCCTGGAGGGTTGGTCTCTCACCAGCCTGGAGGTGGGCCCCTCGTGCGAGGTGCGCCTCGGGTTCGGTGAGGACGCACGCAAGGTCACGGCTGTGCTCGAACCGGCATATGGAGGCTCCGGCAGCTTTCGGTTCCGTTGGTCGTCGACGCGCCCTTCGGGCCTCGGCGATGCCTTTGAAGCCCTGGTCCGGCGGAACGACCCCGGGGATTTCTTTCGAGGTGTCTGCAGCACGGGGGTCGACCCTGTAGAGGGGGAGGAGGACGCCGGCTTCCCGGTCGACATGTTCCTGGTCGAGGCGGAGGAGGGAGGCCTCTCGGAGGGTGGTGGTGGTCACCGTCTCTCCGTCTCCCTTATGCTCCGGTTGATCCTGGTGGTGGTCCTGGCCGCGTTCGGGCTCTTCGTGCTCGGTCAGGGGCGGACGGCGAAGCCGACCGCCCCCCCCGGGTTCCGAGACGAGCCGTGGGGGATCAAGGCCGTGTTCTTGGCCGGGTTAGGCGTGCGCATCTTGGCGATGGTGTTCGAGCCGTCCCACTTCCTCGAACTGGAGCATCTCCCCGCGGTGACCTTGCGAGACCAGATCGGGGATCTCCTGGCGCTGGTCCCGTTCTTCCAACCGGACGGCCTCACCGTGACCGTGAAGGTCTTCCACACGCCGACGGTCCAGCTTCTCCTCGCACCTTGGCACCTCCTCGGTGACACCCTCGGGGTCGGGGGTTCCGTCCTCT
>CAZNWW010000481.1:0-3828 GCA_964576155.1 uncultured Myxococcales bacterium
GACCCGGTGGCCCTCCTGCTCCAGGACCGCCGCGATGTAGGCGAGACCGATGACCTTCCCGACCGCAGGGCCCCGCGCACCGGAGGTGACCTCGCCCACCACTTCGCCCTCTACGAGCACCTTGCACCCATGCCGGGGGATGCCCCCGTCGATCATGCGAAAACCGACAAGTTTCCGCGGAAGGGCCTTCCAATCGATGCCCTCCAGGGCGCTGCGGCCCACGAAGTCACGCTCCATGTGTACCGTCCAGCCGAGGCCTGCCTCGATAGGATTCGTCTCGTTCGTGATGTCCGAGCCGTACAGGCAGAACCGCGCCTCGAGGCGCAGGGTGTCACGTGCGGAGAGGCCCACCGGGCGCACACCAAGATCCCCGCCGAGTTCCACCAGGCGGGTCCATATCTCCGCGGCTCCGGACCACGGCAAGTAGATCTCGTAGCCCCATTCGCCGGTATACCCGGTGGTGGAGATCAGCACGTCAAGGCCGTCCACTGTGTCCTCGACGAAGCGGAACGGCTGATCCAATGCCTCGGCGACGGACGGACACCAACGGGCCAGGAGGTCCTTGGAACGAGGCCCCTGCACCGCAATCTGTCCGTACCTCTCCGAGAGATTTGCGATGACACTCCTGCCGGAATTGTGGGCCACCATGTGAAGGAAGTCCTTCCCCGTGGTGGCCGCGTTGACACAGATGAAGAAGTCCGTGGCGGACCGCTTGTAGACGATGAGGTCGTCGACGATGCCACCCTTCGGGTTGAGCATCGGAGTGTACAGCGCCTCGCCCGCTTCGAGCCCCTTCACATCCCCGGTGACCAGGCAATCGACCACGTCCTCGGCGTCAGGTCCGTCCACCACAACCTGCCCCATGTGGCTCACATCGAAGAGCCCGACGGCGTCACGTACCGCCAGATGTTCCTCACGCGCGCTTGAATACCAAAGCGGCAACTCCCAGCCGGCGAAAGGTGCCATGTGCCCGCCATGCGCTATGTGCTGTTCGTATAGAGGAGTCTTCCGTCCCGATGCCATGGGGGTTCCTCCGACCCCGCCCGCCCAGGGTCATCCGGGGAAATCGACACATTTGTAGAACGGGCCGGAGAGGGGGTCAAGAGCTTTTTCGGGTGGGAATTATCCTTGCGCCCCGGCTGCTTGACTTGCCTCGTCCGTATGGTAACTTCCCAGGAGCAGTATTCATGTACTTTTGTTACCTGAGATCTCGGAGGTCGGAATGAAGGTGACTCGCACGAACTCGGCGCTCTGGATTGCCATCGTGCTCGCCTGGACCATCGCCCTTCCCAAAGACGCCACGGCGCAGCGCTCCAAGAAGATCGACAGCCGAATAACCGAGGTCGAGGAGGAGCTCTCACTCCTTCGGGATGTCGCCGGAGATGCGGCCCGCACGGCCAACGACGCGAAGAAGCGCCTCGACGCCCTGGAGAAGAAACTCGCTGAGCTGCGTAGTGAAGCCAAGAAAGACGTGGAGGCCGTGTCCAAGGCGATCAACGAAAACGGCGCGTCCCTCGGCAAGCAGGGCGAGCGTCTGGACGGCGTGGAGAAGGGCATCAAGGAGATCCACGAGGAGCTCGAGAAGCGACGCATCGACTTCAAGGCTCAGATTCGAATTCGCCCGCAGTACATCACGAATACCAGGAACTTCCGGAGCGACCTCGATGATGACCAGGACTTCTTCTTCAACCAGCGGGTCCGACTCGGAGTAGCGATCAAGCCTATGGACTTCATGAGCGCGTTCATCCAGTTCCAGGACGTGCGCACCTACGGGACCAACTCCCTGGTGGAGGACGGCTCCAACGCGGCCCGTATCCACCAAGCATACCTCACAGGCTATATCCCCGGCGGACTCGAACTCAAGATCGGACGCCAGGAGTGGGCCTTTGGCTCCGAGCGGATCATCGGCAACGATGACTGGAACCAGATGGGGCGCGCGTTCGACGGCTTCGACCTCACCTGGACCTTCAAGGACTATATCGTCGCTGACGTCCTCTTCGCCCTCCTGGACGAGCGCGCGGCGGCGGACGGTGATGACAAGATCTTCGGTGGCTTCTATCTCACCACCCCAGTACTGGATCCCATGGCGATCGACCTCTACTACCTCTTCCACCACGACCCCCGGGTGGGCGCCAAGCGCAGCTTCTCCACCCTCGGCGGACGGGTCGGCGGACGCCTCCCCTGGCACAAGGCGCTCCTGTTCGATTTGGAGGCCACCATCCAATTCGGCACGGTCAGCGAAGGGGACCCGGGGGACCAGCTCTCCGTGGAGAACAGCCACTTCGCAGCGGCTTACTACATCATGTTCGGATATGAGATCCCCGTGCAGACCTCGCCCATCATCAAGGCGTTCTTCCTGTCCGCATCCGGGGACCCGAACCGCAGCCCCGTGGATCCGGCCAACAACGAGCACACCGCATACCTCCCCTTGTTCCCGACCCGCCACGTGATGCTCGGACGGATGGATGTGTTCAACCAGAGCAACATCTGGAGTTTGGGCACCGAGTTGAGCCTGACTCCCTACAAGGGGGTCCGAGTCGAGTTCCAGTACCACTACCTGTCCCTGGTGGACGAATTCGGAGACATCCCCGGCGGTCACGGAATGGTGACCCAGAACCGGCTCTATCCGTCCAGCAAGGACATCGGAAACGAGATCGACCTCTCCGCCACCTGGGACGTGAACGACAACTTCGCCCTCGGCGGCGGCTACAGCGTCCTCTTCCCCGGGGGGGCCATCGAGGATCAGGTCCGCCCCGAGCGGGAAGTCGCGGAAGGCGAGCAGCTCCAGACATACGTCTACCCGGGGGGTGATCCGGCGCACTGGTTCTGGCTCCAGGCAGACTTCCGCTTCTGAGTCTGAGGGGGAGAGTGAGGCATGACCATCCGCCACGCCGGTGCGAGCGACGTCGGGCTCGTCAGAAAGAACAACGAAGACGCGTTCTTCGCAGACGGTGATCTCAAGCTGTACGTTGTTGCAGACGGGATGGGCGGACACGTGGGGGGTGAGGTCGCGTCCTCCATCGCGTGTGAGGAGATCCGGTCCATCGTCGAATCGAACAAGGACATCCTGGACGAATACCGCTTCCAACAACCCGGCACGACGGCGAAAGACATCTCGTCCCTCCTGGCGCATGCGGTCAAGCATGCCTCAGCGAAAATCAAAGCGGCTGGTGAGGAGAACCCGGAGTTGCGGGGCATGGGGACCACCGCCGAGGTGGCACTCTTCATCGACGATAGGGCGTTCTTCGCGCACGTCGGTGACAGCAGGATCTACCTTATCAGGGAGGGTGAGGTCCACCAGATCACCAAGGACCACTCGCTCACCAACGAGCTCATCGAGCTGGGACATATCCAGTCAGCGGACGAGGTGAAGGCCAAGTTCAGGAACGCCGTGACCCGCGCCCTGGGGTTCTACGAGACGGTGGAAGTGGACCTCCTGGACATGGATCTCTTCCCCGGGGATCGATTCGTCCTCTGCTCAGATGGACTCCACGGCTACGTTCGGGAAGGAACCCTCGAACGCCTGGCGTCGAAGATCGACCCTGAGACCGCAGTCCAGAACCTGGTTCGCCACGCCAACTCCAAGGGCGGCAAGGACAACATCACCGCCGTGGTCATCGACGTGCCCGAGGCCTCCAAGGACAAAGCCGGCGTCATCGCTGAGCGCCTGGACGTGCTCAGGAGCCTCGTCCTCTTCCGACTCCTGGACTATGAGGAGCTGCTGCGAATCCACAACCTGGTCTTCCCCAAAGAGTTCAAGGCTGGTGAGCGCCTCTTCTCGGACGGCGACCCCGGCGACAGCCTCTACGTGATGATTCGTGGGAAGAT
>CAZNWW010000482.1:0-3822 GCA_964576155.1 uncultured Myxococcales bacterium
CGCTCCGGTGGAGCGTTCGGCCCGACGCAAGGCGAGGAGCTGTGCGACGAGTGCCTGGAGGCGAGCGCAGCGAGCCGGAGGGCGATGGGGGCGGGACCCCGTGCAGAGAGTTCTCACACGGATCTCTGCACGGGGTCATCCCCCCTCCGCCCTACGGGCACCTCCCCCAACAAGGGGGGAGGGTTGTCCTTGCTCACCTCAGGATGACAGGTTGGGATGGAGATCGGCCATCCTGGTCAGGGTCTCAGGTACTGATCCAGCCGGGGACCGAACACTCGGCGGGCGTTCTCTAGGGTGACTGCCTCGATCTCCGCAACGTCGACCTCACGGACCGCGGCCAGGGTCGCGGCGACGTCGACGACGTGCCGAGGCTCCACATTCTCGGCGGGGACTCCCTCGAGACCGATGGCCGGCGCGTCGGTCTCGACCAGTATGCCGTGGCTCGGCAGCGCGCGTGCGAGGCGGTGAACCCGCTTTGCGCCAGGTCGAGTCACAGACCCCGAGAATGACACGCACCAGCCGGCATCCACCATCCGCAAGGCGATATCCGGCCCCCCGGGGAGGCTGTGCAGGACTCCGGTTACGTCGGGAAACTCCGACAGAATCTCCGTAACCCGAGAGACCGCTCCTCGAGCATGTACGATAACAGGGAGCCCCACTCTACCTGCCAATGCCAACTGGTCCCGGAAGTAGCGTTCCTGGATGTCCGCAGGGGTGTCGATCTTTCCGTCGAGGCCGATCTCTCCGATGGCGACTACCTTGTCGGATTCTTCGAGCAGTCGCACCAGTCTTGCCAGGTCCGGCGCCGGCTCCAGAAACCAGGGGTGGTACCCCACGGCAGGAGCGACGCCGTGGATCCGCTGCGCCACATCCATGACAAGCTCGTTGGTCGCGTTGTTCAGCCCCGCGGCCACTGCTGCCACGACCCCGACCTCCCGGGCCCGGGCCATGACAGCTCCAGTGTCCTGATCCATTGCGTCTTCAAAGGGATGGACGTGGACGTCGATCAGCACGATACGCCATCGTCGCCGGCCGACGCGATGAGCGCGTCGAGGGTGGCCATGTTGGCGACCGCGTCGCAGACGGGCCATCGAGGTATTGTCCCGAGGGTGACGGCCTTCGCGAAATCCTCGATCTCCAGGCGGTAGGCGTCGGCACCGGGCACGTTGATGATCTCATCACTTTCGCCCCAGCGACGGATCACCACCTTCGTATCCGATATTCCAGGGACCCAGGGATCCCGGAGGACGATGGTACCTTCTGTTCCGCGGATCTCCGCCCGATGGTCCTCGGCGCTGGCGATGCTGGTCTCGAAGCGGGCCAGGATCTCCCCCGGGAACTCCATGGTACCCATCAGGGTGTCATCCACTGCATCACCGATTTGTAGCGCCTTGACCTGGATAGGCTCCGCCTGAGTGATGAGCCGGGACAGGTTGACGCAATAGCAGCCGACGTCCATGAGCGCGCCGCCGCCGAGGGCTGCAGACGCGACGATGCCGGTGCGGTCGTCCTCGAAGAAGGAGAAGCGGCTGTCGATGGATGCGAGGTCACCGATGGCGCCTCCGTCGATGAGCTCCCGGACCTTGTCGAACATCGGGTGAAACCGGTGCTTGTACGCCTCCGCCGCCAGGAGACCGGTTCGCCCCGACACCGCCTCGATCTCCCGGGCCTCTGCAGCGTTCATGGCGAAGGGCTTCTCGCAGAGGACCGGGTATCCGGCCTCCAGGGTGCGGATCGTCCACGGTCCGTGGAGGGCGTTTGGCAGAGGGATGTAGACGGCGTCAAATCCCCCTGCGGCGAGCATCTCATCGTAGGAGCCATAGGCGTCGGGGACCCCCATCCGAGTAGCCCAGTCCTCTGCCCGACCGGGGTCCCTGCTTGCCACCGCCTGGACCATGGTGTCGCTGCGGCCGATGGCCTGGACGAGGGTCTCTGCGATGGACGCGGTGCCCATGATTCCCCAGCGAAACATCACGGCCTCGCCTGGGTCAACATCTGGATCTTCATTGCGATCGCCCGGCTGATGTGCGCATTGGCGCGATCCGTGGGGTGCCCGTCTCCGACGAAGGCCAGGGTCGGGTCCTGGTGCCACGCCAGGGCATCGTCTCCGAGATCCAGCGGATCGTCGGTGCTCCGACTCGCCCTGACCACGTCGTCCCAACCCACGAAGGCGATTCCATCGGCGCCCCGGTGGGGGTCGAACATCGGCTCCGGCTCGAAGTATTCCATGACCACGAGGCCGAGGTCGCGGGCCGCCAGGGATTCCATTAGCTGAGAGAACCGCTCGCCGAGGGCCTTGCGATCGTTGGCGAAGCGCTCTCCGACCCCGAACTGGTGGTAGTACTTGCCTGTTTTATGGATGTCCTCGATCACTCCAAACAGCTTCAGCGCCAGGACCATCGGGCGCGGGAGCGCAGTCTTGATGTCCACGACATCCATGGGCAGGCGGTCGCCGTGGATCAGGTACCCCATTATCACGATCTCGGGCTCGAGCTGCTCGGCGAAGGTCTCCAGGGCGTCGCAGTAATACCGGAGCCCCGAGGGTGCGATGGCGACGCTCACCACACGCCAGGATGGTTGGGCGTGATCTTGATTCAGGAGCACCTCGAGCCTCCGCGCCATGATGTCGTCCTGCTGGACACCGTGGCCCTCCACGAAAGAGTCACCGACGATCACCGCTACTCTTCGATGGGCGAGATCCTCTTTGGTCCAGGGCTCATCGCGATATCCCAACTCATTCGTCCTGACCTCGAAGTCGGGCATGTCGGGCCCGTTGCCCGGAAAGGTCTCGACCATGTCACCGGGGTACGAGGGACGGAACCCGTAGGCGTTCAGGTCGAAGGGCAGCAGCCGCGGTGAGTCGCTGAAGTTGATCGTGAAGGCGACGAATCCGATGACGGGCAGACAGGCAGGGAGCAGGATCCACGGCAGGCGCAGCGCCCCCATCCCCCAGCCCGACCCCTCGAGCAGGGCTCGACGGGAGGGCCACATAGCAATAACCAGGAACACCAGGGCCCAGGTCTTCCATGAGTACAGAACGAGGAAGGCCCCGTACACGAAGGGCATCGTGAGGATCCACGTTGCGACCTTGAGGACCAGGTTGACCCCGAGCCAAGCCACAACTGCCACGCCCAACGGCCAGAGCAGCCGCCCCGCGATCTTCGCTGCGCCGTGCTTCGAGTTCGCTGGCATGTGGGGTGTCTCCGACACGATCTACATCCTCCAGACCCCCGATACTACCGCGCCGGGTCCGTGCCAACCAACGGCAATCCATCGCGTTCGGGTTCGAACCTGTATCTGTAAAGTTCTTTCACTCTTCTTCCGGGTGTGTCATAAATGTAACCAGATGGACAGATAGTTTACAGAGAGGGTCGCCATGTTGCGTTGGATGGTTCCCATGTTCCTGGTCATCGCCCTGCTCACCTCTGCCATAGCCTGCCGCCGGGACGAGACCTCCAAGGACGCCGGCCCGGCAGCGGATCCTGAGGCAGCGAAGGCCGCTGCGGTGGCCCTTGCCCGCTGCGAGATCGCGGCGGACCGCGACTGCGTGGCGAAGCGCCTGGATCTGGACGCCAAGGCCCGGATCCTCTTCGGATCGACCTTCTCCAAAGCGGATGGGCCGACCCGCAAGGCGTGCCGCACCATGCTCCTGGATCTCTTCATGGCAGCCGGGCCGTCCCTCCGGAAGAGGTACTTCGGTGGCGGGGTGGGGGAGTGGAGCGTGGACTCTGCGGATGGTGAGAGAGCCATGGTGTTGGAGACCGGGGAGAAGCTCCGCCTGGAGTACCGGGTGGCGCGTTCCGAGGCTGGATGGCGAGTGGA
>CAZNWW010000483.1:0-2776 GCA_964576155.1 uncultured Myxococcales bacterium
CCGCGCCATCCCCGTCTCCGAAGTCGCCTCCGGTTTCGGCCATGACCAACTCGCCGAGGAGGTGCGCAAGGGACCGGACGATGGAGGTCTTCCTGGGACCATCCCGCAGGGTCGCCAGGGCGCGGGTGAGCAGGCTCTCTCGGAAGCCTTCGACTCCGCCGAGATCCCAGAGGGCACGGGTCTGTGCGCTCGACTTGCCGGCGCGCAGACGGTCTCCGTGCTGCTCCAGGAGTTCCCGGACTCGCGCCATATCCACGATCTTGTAGATCTGCTGGGCCTCCTCAGGGGACGGGAAACCCTCCTCGCCGAGGCGCGCAGTACGGAACCTCAAGGCCTCGTCTTCGAGTGAGGAGACCAGCTCCCAGGCCGAAGACTTCAGCAGGTCTCTGGCCCATACGAGGTCCATGGAGTAGAGCAGTTCAACCAGCCGCTTCACGTCAGTAAGTGCATCCTTCCCGCCCTCACAGACAAACCAGAAATCAAAGTCCGGAGACTGGAACACGTCATCCCGGCCTCCGAAGATGTCGGTCTGTTCCGGGGTCTTGTCTGACTCCACGACCCGAGCCTGTGTCATGATCTGTAGGACCAGGGCCTCAGGATCAGCAGAGCGGACCATGCGTTGGAGGGTTTCCTCGGACTCGTCGCCGGCGAGATCAAGCCAGACCGAGAAGCGCGCAGGAGAGAAGCGTTGATCTTCCCAGGAATCAAAGTCCAGGAAGCGCGACAGCTGCTCCTGCGTCGCACCGGCGAGGAGCGGCGATGCATCTACTGGACCTATGTCCTTGATCAGGAAATACAGCTCCGACGGCGACAAGCCAGCCAGGACCCCGGGGTCCGTGCTCATCGCATCCAGGATCCGATCCAAGCGAGCCATGCGACCACCGTGAGTGCCGGCGATCGTAGCCAGGAGGGTCTCGCGTCGAACCAGGTTCTTCGAGTCGTTGTCGTCATCAATCATGGCACATACGTAGGACATACCCGGGGCTGCGTCAACCCCCCAAGCAGACTTCAGCAAGCGGGCAATCTTTACATTCCGGGGTGGACGCGCCGCAGCCGCCGAGCATCCCCAGCCGGGTCAGCGCGAAGTCCCACCGAACGGGGTCCGTCGGATCCAGCTCCCGGAGCCGTAAGGTGATCTCCCGAGCCGCTGCGAGACCGGGGGTCCGGCGCCGGGTAAGGCCAAGGCGATAGGAGATCCGGAAGATGTGAGTGTCCAGGGGCATGAGGAGTCGTCCCGGATCGCACCCCGTCCAAATACCGAGATCCACTTCGTCCTTCCGCACGAGCCATCGGAGCAGGAGGTGCCAGCGCTTCGCGGCGCTCCCGCCGGCCGGATCCGGCAGCAAGACTGCGCCGGCGTCGAGGCCCGTCGCTGCCCGACCGGCATCGAGGAGTTCCCGGCGCAGCCCGGCGAGGGCCGTGGTGTAGTCCGGGCCTCCGTCGTCGTATCCAAGGAACACGGTCTCGAGTCCGCCATGAACGGCTTGCAGGCTCCGCGCCCCGGCCAGGAGGACCGCCACGTCGTCTCCGGTTGCCCAGCGGTGTCGGAGACCCCGGAGCGCAGCTGTGACAAGGGCCGGGTCCTCCAGATTTCCTGCCTTGGACAGCGTGGTCTCGATGGCGCGCTGGATCTGGGGCACCCCACCGAAGGCCAGACCTGCGGCGACGAATCCCGTACGCTCGATCTCGGTCGGGTCGTCGCTGCGGTGGAGATAGAGCACCGGATCGGTGTGGAGGAGATCACTGCGGTTGTAGCGTGCGCCGAGGTCGTCCAGCGCGGCCCGCCACGCAGCCAGCGCGGCCGCGTCACGCCAGGGCGCTCGTCCCCTACCCTTCGTCATCTGACCCGCTTCGTTTACGCAGGGTCGCATGCTTCCACTCCATCATCTCCCGGATCCGTCGCTCATATCCACGCTCCACGGGCTCGTAGAGCCGGGTACCGGAGAGCTCGTCAGGGAGCCCGGTCTGATCCACTACCCCGCCGGGGTGGTCATGGGGATAGAGGTAGCCCATGCCGGCGCCGATCTCCTTCATGAGCCGGGTGGGCGCGTTGCGCATGTGCATGGGGGGGGCCAGGTGCCCGGTCTTCTTTGCCAGCGCCAGGGCCTTGTCCACAGCGACATAGCTCGCATTGGAGCGGGGTGCAGTGGCCAGGTAGGTTACGGCCTGAGCGAGGGGGATGCGACCCTCGGGGAGGCCTGTGAAGTGCACCGCATGAAACGCATTCACCGCAACGGACAGGGCCTGCGGGTCGGCGTTGCCTACATCTTCTGATGCAAAGATCACCAGGCGCCTGGCGATGAAGAGCGGGTCCTCACCGGCCTCGATCATGCGGGCCATCCAGTAGAGCGCAGCGTCCGGGTCAGACGCTCGGAGGCTCTTGATGAATGCAGAGATCTGGTCGTAGTGCGCGTCGCCGACCCGGTCGTACCGCAGGGGCCCTGAGACTGCGATCTTCTCGACCAGATCGGTGGTGATGTCCTTCCCCTCTTCCTTCGCAGCCCAGGCTGCCTGCTCCAGGAGGTTGAGTCCCCTGCGGGCGTCTCCCCCGGCCATGGCGGCGAGGGTCTCCAGCGCGTTGTCGGGGGGTGCCAGGCCCAGGCCACGGGGCGCTGCCTCACTGGCTGCGCGGCACAGGAGACGAACGACTGCCTCTTCGGACAGCGGCTCCAGCCGAGCTACGGTGGTCCGGGAGAGGAGCGCGTTGTTCACCTCGAATGAGGGGTTCTCCGTGGTGGCGCCGATGAGGATGATCGTCCCGTTCTCCACGTGGGGA
>CAZNWW010000483.1:2786-3807 GCA_964576155.1 uncultured Myxococcales bacterium
CTGCTGAGCCTTGTTGAAGCGGTGGATCTCGTCGATGAAGAGGATCGTCCGTTGCCCTTCGGCCCTCCGATGTTCTGCGGCCTGGGCTATGATTCTGCGGATCTCCTTCACTCCACCGAGGACCGCGGAGAACGGCACGAAGCGGGCGTCCACGGTGTGGGCGAGTACATGGGCGATAGTGGTCTTTCCTGTGCCTGGAGGGCCCCACAGGAGAAGCGAAGGAACCTCTCCGCTGCGTTGTATACGGCCCAGGATGCCATCAGCCCCGGTGAGGTGCTCCTGGCCCTCCAGCTCCTCGAAGGTTCGAGGACGCATACGGTCCGCCAGGGGACGGCTCTGCTCCTCGGGTTCGGGATCGTTCCTGAACAGGTCCATGACACCCCTCCGCAGGGGTCAGCTTGCCGGAAAATGCGGTTCCAGGGAAGGGAATAGCGGGGAGAGGTTGACGGTCCCCAGAGAAGAGGTCATAGAATCGACTATGCGACGGTGACGTCGCACCACACACGGAAACGGGGGATGCGATGAAGAAGACCCTCCTCTTTGGGATCATGTTGTTGTCTCTAGCGGCGATAGCCGGTGGATGCTCCGGACCGCGGCTCAAAGGTCCTCTCACCGCGACGGAGCTGTGGGGCATGTCTGGTGCCCACGAGCTGGCGGGCCTCGCGGTGGTTGTCTACTATGAGCAGATGTCCGAAACCGAGGCACGGGGCACCTACGACAAGCTTGTCGGGATGAGAATGAAAGACACCCTGTTCGAGCCGGGGCTCGGCATCGGGGGGGCCCGAATGATTATGTACCGTCAGGAACGCCGGGAGCAGGCCGAGTGGCTCAAGGCCCACGTCTGGGAGCTGAAGGACCATGGCCTGATGCTCGAGGAGTCCGCCACGGATATCTACATCAACATGTGGTAGCCCGCGCAGTCAGGCCTGACGCGGGCACCGCCCGCCCCGTAATCAGACATTGAATCGAAGTGTGACGCGCTTTGTAAGCGCCTGCAATAACGCCACTTCCTGATCCCTGT
>CAZNWW010000484.1:0-3795 GCA_964576155.1 uncultured Myxococcales bacterium
GGACCCCTCAGTTCAATGCCACCCCCACTTCCAGGCGGCTCACCAGGCGATAGCCGCTCTGACTGTCGCTGATCCACTTGCCGGCCAATGCTGAAACGATGACGGAGGACGAGGTGTTCGCCAAGAGTCGGAGCATGGGCATGCCCACGGGGTTGCCCATGCGAGAGCCGATGATGAGGTCTGCTCCGGTGCGATCCCAGCGCTCCAGGAACCGGCCCAGATCTGCGGGGCTGTGCTGTCCGTCCGCGTCCAGGAACACCGCTGGATCGTGGCCCATCTCCACGACGTGCTTGATCGCGGTTCGGAGCGCAACGCCCTTCCCCCGGTTCTCGGTGTGTCGGAGCACCTCCGCGCCGGCCCGCTCGGCCATCTCGGCGGTCGCGTCGATGGAGCCATCGTCAACGACGATCACGGGCAGGGAATGAGAGGCGAGAACCTCGGCCACCACTGACTCCACGGTGGCCGCCTCGTTGTAGGCTGCTATCACGACGCAGGGTCCCTTCACGGCGCGCTCAGGCATCCGTCCTCCGATGGGCCATCACCCAGTACTTCATCACGGTGTAATTCAACAAAAACACGATACATTCGGCGATGAACTTGCCGATCACGGCGCCGATACCGGCGCCTGAGACGAGGGAGTAGACCAGCACAGAGGAGAGCACGAAGGACACCCCGTAGAGCACCAGGAAGCGAAAAGCCTCGGAGACGAACCTGCGGGGCTCGCGGTGGGCAAAGGTGAAGTAGCGGTTTAACCCGAAGCAGACCACGCCGCCGAAGGTCCGGGAGATGAAGTGGGCGTGGAGGTACCAGACATCCAGGGCCGACGTGAGAAGCCAGTAGACCGAGAAGTCTGCGATCACCGTGATCCCGCCGGAGATCAGATATCGATGAAGGTGCGCAGCCCAGGCGAGGAGCGCCCTGAAGAGGGCTGTAATCGGGTTCCGACGGCCGATGACCGGGCCCCCCGGGTCATGGACATCCATCTTCATTGGATACGGATCACCCCCAACGCATTCGCCAGATCCCGCGACGTGTAGGTCCGTCCCCGGTGCGGCTCGTTGAGGAAATCACCATCGTACAACAGCACAGCGGATCCCCCGCCGTCGAAGAGCATCCCATCGCTTGCGCCGACATTGCGCAGCACACAGCCCGTGTCGACAGCGGTCAGACCGCCTGAGCGGCGGATCCCCCGCCCCTCCACCGCCATGAGGAAGAGGCTCTTGCGGTCTGCAGAGATCCCCAACGCGCTTCGGGGATGCCGCTGGGGGATGTACAGGCGGAGAGCGAGGGAGAACCCCTCCTCGTTGGCCTCCTGCCCGGCCTTGGTGTCACGGAGCACCCTCGGTCCCCCGGAGATGGCCTCTGCGACCGGACGGTCTTCCATGCCCACGAGCTTCGTCGAGAGCGTAAAGCTGGTGCCCTCCTCCAGCACGCGCAGAGCCTGTCCCTTTTCACCGCAGGCCGCCACCACCAGATCATTCTCTTCCAGTTTGTGCAGCGAGCGCCGCCATCCTGCGTCGACCACGGTCACGGTGAGTGTGCGGTTGACCATGGGCTCGATCTTCTCCGTGCGCCCTCGGACAACCCAGCAATCCTTGAGCCCCTTGATCGAGTCGGTGTAAACGCCGGAGAACAGCACCGCCTGATCACGCCGGGCCTTGGAGGCCTCGTTGGCCGCGTCCAGAGTGATCGAGCCCCCGTCCCAGCGCACCTCCTGCTCTACCTGAAAGACCCCCATATGGAGCCCGCCGTCATAGTCGTAGAGCATGCTGGAGGTCCCGGTGGAGTACCGAAGGACCTGCCCCTGGCTGATGAAGAGACCCAGAGGGTCCTTGACCCGATCCATAAAGCTGAAGTAGTCGCCGTTCAGACCGGCGCGGACGTCCAGGTCGCGCTCGATCCCCATGCGCTCGGCGATCTGCTCGATGCGGAGTCCCCCACCCTGCGGCCGCATGGCCACGGGCTGGAGCCCTGCGGAGAGATCGATGCGCAGGACGTGCGCGTAGACCTTCGCCAGGTCCCTGGCCTTGTCCCCCGGATGGATGAAGACCGCGTAGTCGATCCCCGGCTCCTTCTCCTCCCAGGCCAGAGGCTCGGCGCCCTGATCGTACAGACAGACGTTCTCCTCCGCCCGGGCGGACACCGCCACCAGGACCAGCAGGAGGACCAGGCTCGTTCGTAAGCGAGTCATGTCTGTCGCGCACACCTCGACCATGGCTGACAAGTCAAATCGAGTTTATTCCAGCCACGGATGCGGATCAACTCAAAGGGACGTTCTCGGTCGCCGCGGACCGGTCAGCGCGCAGGTAGGTCACGCCAAGCGCCACAGCCAGGCCGAGGAGAAGGACAACCACTCCCACGACGAACCAGCTCTCCGCCTTGACGCTGGAAACCAGCTTGAGGCTCAGGGCGCTCAAGGTGACGACGTACATGAGGACCATGGGGATCAAGGTGTAGAGGTTGCGACGCCCGGTGCGCGCCAGCCATATCGTCGCAGCCATCAGGGCCAGCGCAGCGAGGAGCTGGTTCGCTGCGCCGAAGAGCTGCCAGAGGAGGCCCATGGTCTCGCCCATCATCAGGAGCCCGAAGGCCGTCGCGGCCGTGATGGCGGTGGCCACGAAGCGGTTGGAGGCCACCGCCGCCATCGGACCACGCGCCTCCCCCCGCCGCTGGAACATCTCCTGGAGGGTGAAGCGGCCCAGGCGCGTCGCTGTGTCCAGGCTCGTCAATGCGAACGCGCTCACCGTGAGTGCGATGAAGACCCGCCCGTACTCCTGCGCGATGCCGATGGAGACCATGAAGTGGGAGATCCCCTCGCTGAAGGTCCCTATGGGGTTGGCCTTGCCTGCCCCATAGAGCCGGTCCAGGTAGACCTCCTTGGCGACGTAGACGGCGCTGAGGAGCGCGATGATCGCCAGGAGCGACTCGATGAG
Organism: uncultured Myxococcales bacterium; assembly: GCA_964576155.1. Classification (GTDB taxonomy): domain Bacteria; phylum Myxococcota_A; class UBA9042; order CAIXZC01; family CAIXZC01; genus CAZNWW01. The sequence goes on from CAZNWW010000484.1 coordinate 2,934, forward strand.
CATGCCCCCGTAGGCCACCGGCCTGGCGTCGGTCTCCTTGTCCAGTTGCTTCGCGGTGGTGCCCGACGCCACCATGGAGTGGAATCCGCTGATCGCGCCGCAGGCTACGGTGACGAAGAGCAGCGGGAACAGCGGACCGAGGCCCTCCACGTCGAAGGACGTCGTGGCAGGCCCTGCCACCTCGGGCCGTGCGATGAAGATCGCCACCACGGACAGGCCCAGCATTGCGTAGAGCAGGAACGAGTTCAGGTAGTCCCTCGGCTGCAGGAGGATGTTCACCGGGGTCACCGACGCCACGAAGATGTAGCCCATGAGCGCCAGGAACCAGAACGTCATCATAGGATCGGCCCCGTTCCCGGCCTCCAGGATCCTGGGGAACGGGAGGAGGAAGCCCCCGTAAAGGCAACCCGCCAGGAGGGTCACCCCCACAAGCGTCGCGATCCAGAGGGGCGCCTTGAGGACATTCACCGCGAAGCCGAACGCAACCGCGAGGACCATGAAGAAGATCGATGCGGTGGCCACCGCCGGGGTCTTGATGAAGGTCTTGGACACCGCGGAGGTGAACACCGCGATGACCAGGAGGAGGGTCGCCCAGGCGAAGATCAGGAAGAGGAGCTTCCCCGTGGGTCCGAGGTGCTTCTCGATGAGGGAGCCGACGGAGAGGCCCTTGTTCCGCACGCTCGCAACGAGGGTCACGAAGTCATGTACCGCGCCGAGGAAGATCCCGCCCACCAGGATCCAGAGGTAGACGGGCAGCCATCCGTACTGGGCAGCGAGGACGGGCCCGATGATCGGCGCGGCGCCGGCGATGCTGGCGAAGTGGTGCCCCAGGAGCACCGGCATCTTCGCCGGGACGTAGTCC
>CAZNWW010000485.1:0-1484 GCA_964576155.1 uncultured Myxococcales bacterium
CCTGAGCGCAGATTCCCGTAGGGAAACCAGTCGAAGGACCTCCCCTTCGGTCCGCAGAGATCTCTCTCTGCCGAGACCCTGGGGGGTCCTTCGACTCGCTGCGCTTCGCTCAGGATGACGACTTGGGGGGTATTACTCGTCCAGTAGCGACTTCGGCGGATTTTCGATGATGTTGATTGCTTCCCTGGCCAGCTGACCCAGCTCCTCGTTGTCCGTCGCTACGACGAACTCCTGCAGGGGCTGAAGGCCCTTCTTGTGACCCATGAGCTTGAGTCCGATGATGGCGCTCCTCTGTACGTCGGGCGGCTCGGTGAGGGAGAGGCCGCGGGCGACATCCTCGACGACGTTGTGGTCCCGGGAGCGGCCGAGGCCGAGGAGGGTCAACGCGCGGACCCTGGCATCCTTGTGGAACTTGAGGGTTCCATCGGTGAGCAACGCGACCACATTCGGGTCGTTGATCCACTGGATCCCGGCGAGACCGGTGAGCTTGATCTCGATATCCGCATCGAAGATGGCCTTCTGATAGATGGTCAGGAACTGCTTGTGGTCGTTGGGGGTCTCGTTGAGCGCCACGATGGTGGCGAGGACAGCTCGACGCATGTCGAGGTCCCGGTGGTTCACCCGGAACTTGAGCTTCTCCATGGCCTCCTTGATCTTCCTGAGGCCGATGGCCTTGACTACGGCCAGCTTCACCTTGTCGTCGGGATCATCGATAAGGCTCAGGAGGATCTTGTCACCCTGTTCGTTGGAGAGCGTCGTGGCGGCATCGACCACTGTGACCCGGACCTCGAGGTCCGGGTCCACGGAGGCCTCTATGAGCTTGCCCAGGACCTCGGGATCAAGGGTGTCACGGAGGGCCATGGCGGCGGAGCGGCGCAGGGTCACGTCCTTGTCCTTCAGCGCATCGTAGAGCATCTTGAGCACGGTCTTGCGTTTTGCCTTGTCGGTGACGTAGGGCGTCGCAGCGCGGAGGGCCAACTCCCTCACGACCAGCTCCGTATCCGAGGAGAGCTCGAAGATACGCTCCAGGTTCAAGGTCCCCATGAGAGCGGAGATGGCCTCCCTGGACTTCTCCGTGAGCTCGGTTCGCTTCGAGGCCAGCGCGAGGTCGGGGATCTGAGCCACGAGCTTCAGGGCACTGGTGACGCCCACCGCTTTGCCGGCGATCTTCGTGTCGGGGCTCTGGTAGAGGATGACCAGGTCCGCGGCCATGTCCCCGTAGTTCCGCATCTGGATCACGTCCAGCGCGTCCAGCGCACCCTTGTCAGTGGCGTCGGTCAGGAGGTAACGAATGCCGACCTGGGACGTGGTCTTGTCCTGCTCCGCCATGAGGGCGGCGGCGGCCTGCTCACGGAAGTTCGGCTCGACCTCGGGTCGGGTGAGGATTCGCTTGAGGGTGTCGAGATCCTTGAGCTTCAGGATGCTGTCAAAGGAGGCGGTCCGAACTGAGGCGTCTGCGTGTATCAGGGTGGTCTCCAGCGCGG
>CAZNWW010000485.1:1494-3791 GCA_964576155.1 uncultured Myxococcales bacterium
TGAGGACTCGCTTGTCTCCTGAGAGGCCCAGCTTCACGACGGTGTCCTTGACCACGCCTGCGTCTTTTGCCATGAGCTTCTCGAAGAGGATGTAGATCTGGTAGTTGCTCTTGCCTGCACCGACCAGGATACGCGCAGCCCGAAGCCGGGCCTCAGCGTCTGCGTCGCTGTCCGCCATCTCGGCAAGCGCAGCGAGGACGTTGGGGCGGCCGTCGGTGCTCAGCATCTGGATGGCGGTGTACTTGACCTCCTGATCCGCGTCCTTGAGCAGGGGGATCAGGTGCACCGCGGCGTCCGCTATCTTGAGGCGTCCGAAGCTGGAGAGGATCCGCAGCTTCGGGTAGGCCAGGTTGCCCTTGAGGACCGAAAATATCCGGTCGTACACGGTCTTGTCCGCGGCAGCGAGTTTCGCGTAGAAGTCCTTGGCGGCCAGGAAGACGCCGTCGTCCAGGCGCACCACCGAGTGGTAGTATTTCGCAGGGGGGAGGGCCTCCCAGAGGGGGATCATCGGCGCAAAGTACGGGTAGATGATGTCCCCGTCGGTCACCCAGCTGTCCCAAGGACTCACGTGCAGCCTGTCGATCCCCAGGTTTCCGATGGTCAGGTAGATCTCGCCTACGATGATGTGGTGGAACTGTTCGGCCGCTGGATCCAAGGTCAGGAAGGCCTCCGGCTTACCGCCCGGTTCTTCCTTGATCACGAGGTAGGTGTCGCCGTACACCGACGCCCTGGGCTCGTGAATCTTGGCGAAAATATGCGCCACCCGGCGCTCCAGGGAGCCCTCCCGCGACGCGCGAAAAGCGAAGGGGATGAACGCGAACTGCTTCTTCCCGCCCGTCTCGATCTGCTCGGCGCCGAACGCAAAGTAGGTCTCGTCCGCCGCTACGCTGGCGGGGACGGCGAGGGTCAGGATGATGACGAGGATCAGGGACAGGCGGTACATGTGATTTCCTCCAGGCGCACAGATTCACAGGAAGATCTCAGGAAATAGGGGGTTTTGTCAAGCCTGGCGGGGATTACTTCGTGCAGAGATAGTCGGTGATCTTGTCGACGAGAGCCTTGTCGATCCCGGAGATCTTTTTCAGATCCTCGATGGTTTCGAACTTGCCGGTGTCATTCCGGTATTTCACGATGGTGTCGCCGTTCGCGAAGCCCATGGTCTCGAACTCAGCGCCCCGGGCGGTGTTGATGTTGAGGCGTACCTCCACCAGGTCAACGAGCTTTTCCACCATGCCCCGGCCGATACCCTTGATCCGCTGGAGATCGTCCACGGAGTGGAACAGGCCGTTCTCTTTACGATCCACAATGATGGTGTCGGCCTTCTTTTCGCCGATTCCAGGGAGGGTCTGCAGCTCCTTCGCTGTAGCGGTGTTGAGGTTCACGGGGCCCGTTCCGTGACGGATCGTAGCGATCTCACAGGGCAGCTTGCCCTCCTTCTCCGCGTAGAAGTAGCACACGACCCGTCGGAGGGTGCCTGTGCCGATGCCCTTCACTTCCTGGAGCTGGCCAATGCGCTCGATGGGGCCCTGAGCGCCCCGGTACTCGAGGATCTTCTCGGCGGTCTTCTGGCCGATGCCCTTGACCTGGGTCAGGTCGGCCGACGTCGCCTTGTTGATTTCGATCCGGTCAGGCGGCTCGGCCCAGGCGCTGCTCATGAGCAGGAATCCGGCCAACAACACGGTCCAGAGAATGAAGCGCTTCATCGTCCTCCCTCCTTCCGAAAATGTATAACGTAACGTATTCGGTATCGCGCAGCAGGACATGGGAGCCCCGCTGGCCCTTGAGGTTGATGGAGACCTGCTTCCCGTCGGTCCGCACGACGATGGTACCGACATCGTCGGTCCTCAGTATTACTCGTACGCCTACACGCCGACTGGCAACACGGCGTACAGCGCGATCGCCCAGGGCGATCTGGACGGCGACGGGCAGTTCTCGACCTTCACGCGCCTCGCGGCAGTGGATGCCACGACCAAGCGCATCGCGAAGAGTGCGTCGATCCAAGAGGTAAGTCCGGAAGAGTAGGCAGACGCTCCGGTTCTTGCGAGCGCCTCGCCGGGAAGATCCCCGGCGGGGCGTTCTTGCGTCCATTGTTCGGTTCTTGCCTCCGGTATCGCACTGCGCGAAGATCAACAAATGCCCACACGCCGCGCTGCAGTGCTGCCCTTCGTGGCGATTGCAGTGTTGGTCGCGGCGTGCGCGTGGGTGATCGGCTGGTTGCGTCCGCGCCTCACCGAGCTATTGGCGGAAGGCGAGAGCGGGCGAAAGGACCTTTACATCCTCCCTAACCCGGACCGTCT
>CAZNWW010000486.1:0-3787 GCA_964576155.1 uncultured Myxococcales bacterium
ACTTGGCTTTGAGCGCGAGCGGGCCCCTGGCCTCGGCCCGAAGCTGCTGGAATACAACGTCCGCTTGGGGGATCCCGAGACCGAGGTGGTCCTGCCGGCCCTGGAGAGTGATCTCCTGGACCTGATCCTGGCCTGCACCGACGGCGGCGTGGGCGAGTTGGAGCTGCGATTCCATGACGGCGCGTTCGTGGACGTGGTCCTGGCGTCCGGGGGCTACCCGGGTGACTACAAGAAGGGCTACGAGATCACCGGCCTCGACGCTCTCTCAGAGGACACCCTGGTGTTCCACGCAGGGACGAAACGGTCGGGTGGCCGTCTCGTAACCAATGGCGGCCGGGTCCTCAACCTCGTCTGCCGCGGAGACAGCATCGAGGAGGCCATCGGGCGGGTGTACGAGGAGCTGGAGGCGGTGCGCTTCGAGGGCCGTGTCTTCAGGATGGACATCGGGCGACGGGGGGACCAATAATGACCCGGGTAGCGATCTTGATCTCCGGGCGGGGCAGCAACATGTCGACCCTGCTTGAGCGCTGCCGTGACGGCAGCCTCGGGGAGGTCTGCGAGCCCGTCGTGGTGTTCTCCAACGACCCGCAGGCGGCGGGTCTGGAGACCGCCCGGGGCCTTGGCGTCCCTACGGCCTCTGTGTCCTCCAGGGGCCGGAAACGGGCGGCCTTCGACAGGGATCTGGTAGCAGCCCTCAAGCCCTATCGCCTCGACATCCTGGTCCTCGCGGGCTTCATGCGGATCCTCACGGCGGTGGTCATCGACCGCTGGCAGGCTCGGATCATCAACATCCACCCTGCGGACTCCCGAATGTACCAGGGTGCGCACGGCTACGAGTGGGCCTGGGACGAGGGCCTCGACGAGACCCTCATCACGGTCCACCTGGTGGACGAGGGGATGGACACCGGACCGATCCTGGACCAGGCGGTGGTTGACCTGCGGGGCGCAACAGACCTCGGCGAGGTCAAGCGACGCGGGCTCGAGGTGGAGCATTATTTCTTCGCGGACGTGCTCGAGCGAGTGTGCCGCGGAGAGATCGATCTCGACGCCGCCTGGCGGAGGGATGACTGATGTGTGGAATCATCGGAATCCTGGGCCAGGGTCGCGTCGCTGAGCAGCTGATCCACGGATTGAACTCGATCCAGCACCGGGGCCAGGACGCGGCGGGCATCGTCACCTTCGATGAGACCTTCCGAATGGCCAAGGGGCTCGGTCTGGTCAACCAGGTCTTCAAGGACCCGACGGCGAGCCGGCGGCTCTCGGGTTCGGTGGGCATCGGCCACGTCCGCTACTCGACCATCGGCGAGAACGAGGCCCTCGATGCACAACCCTTCTTCGTCAACTATCCCTTCGGTCTCGCGATGGCCCACAACGGGAACGTGAACAACTTCCGGGCGCTGCGCCGGTCCCTCTACGAGGACGACCACCGCCTCCTGGATTCGTCCAACGACCTGGAGCTGATCCTCTACGCGCTGGCCTCGGAGTTGGAGAAGAAGGATCTCAAGCACTTCAACAATGACGACATCTTCGATGCGGTGGAGGCCGTGCAGCGCCGGGTCAAGGGTGCCTACTCCACCATCACGATCATCGCAAACCGGGGCCTCCTGGCCTTCGCAGACCCATACGGGATCCGTCCCGTGGTCTTCGGCAAGAAGGTCACCGATGACGGCACGAGCTATGCGCTCGCGTCCGAGTCCACCTGCCTCGACTACATCGGCTTCGAGATCGTCAGGGATCTGGAGCCCGGTGAGGTGATCTTCATCGACAAGTACGGAGAGGTACACTCCCAGGTCCGGTACCGGGAGCGTCAGGCCTTCTGCGTGTTCGAGTACATCTACTTCGCGAAGGAAGACTCTGCGATCCACGGCCGTGGCGTGGCCCACGACCGGGTGAATATGGGCAAAGCGCTGGCCCGGACTTTTCGTCGAACAGGGCTGCGCCCCGACGTTGTGATCGACGTCCCGTCTTCGGCCTACTTCTTCGCATCGGGGCTCGCAGAGGAGCTGGGCATCCCGTACCGCCGGGGTCTGTCCAAGAACAACTTCGTAGGGCGCTCATTCATCACGCCCAACCAGGCCGAGCGGGAGAAGGTGGTCCGGCTGAAACACAAGCCGCTCAAGGACGTGGTGCGCGGCCGGAAGATCGCGGTGGTGGACGACAGCATCGTCCGGGGAACAACCTCACGCCACCTGGTGCGTCTCCTGCGGGATGCCGGCGTAGCCGAGGTCTACCTTGTGTCCGCGTCGCCGCCGATTCGGCACCCCTGCGTGTATGGCATCGATATGTCCATCCGACGTGAAATGATTGCGTCGGATCTCAGCGAAGAAGAGATCTCCGAACGGATCGGTGCGGACGCCCTGGTATACCAGCGGCTCAGCGACCTCCGCCGGATCTACCGTGGTCTGCCCATCTGCGATGCTTGCTTCTCTGGGGAGTACCCCACGGGAATCACGGCAGAGGAAATCCAGGAGATCGAAACGGAGAGGGTATGCTCGAACTGCGAAACGAAATAGCCGTCCTGGACTTCGGCGGCCAGTACACCCACCTCATCACCAAGCGGATCCGTCGTCTGGGGGTGCTGGCGCGCATCCATGCGCCCGAGGACTTCGTGCCGCCCGCCGAGGGCCTCGCCGGGATAATCCTCTCCGGCGGTCCAGACTCGGTGTCGAACCCCCGCGCACCTCGACCGGGGTTCGACCTGACCGCGGTGCAGATCCCCATGCTGGGCCTCTGCTACGGCCATCAGCTCCTCGCCAAGGAATTCGGCGGAGACGTCGAGACCGGGATAGAGGGTGAGTACGGGCTCACCAACGCCGCATTGGAGACCGACGCGGCGCTGTTCAGAGGCCTCGAACGTGACCAGGTTGTGTGGATGAGCCACCGGGATCTGGTCACCCGCCTCCCGGAGGGCTTCCGCGTCGCAGCCTCCTCCGAAGCGGTCCCCGTCGCAGGCTTCGAGCACCCTGGACGGCGAATCTTCGGCCTCCAGTTCCACCCCGAGGTCACCCACACCGAGCACGGCACGGCCATGCTCGACAACTTTGTCGGCCTCTGCACCGAGGATAGGGACTGGACACCTGAAGACTACACCACCCGGTTCATACAGCGTACCCGGGAGGAGGCCGGGAACCGGAAGGTGATCCTCCTGGTCTCCGGTGGGGTCGACTCCCTGGTAACCCTCAAGCTCTGCGTGGACGCGCTGGGCCCCGACCGGGTCTTCGGCCTCCACGTGGACACGGGCTTCATGCGCCTGGACGAGAGCGCGGAGATCGCTGAACACCTCCACAACCTGGGCTACGACAACCTGAAGGTCGTGGACGCGTCGGAGCGGTTCTTCAGCGAACTCGCCGGGAAGGTGGAGCCCGAGGTCAAGCGGAAGATCGTCGGACGTCTCTTCGTCGAGGTGGCCCGGGACGAACTCGCCGAACTCGGCCTCGACGAGGGCTGGATGCTGGCCCAGGGTACGATCTACCCTGACACCATCGAGAGCGGCGGTTCGGACAAGGCCGACACCATAAAGACCCACCACAATCGGGTACAGGAGATCGACGACCTCATCGCCCAGGGCCGGATCATCGAGCCGATCCGCGATCTCTACAAGGACGAGGTCCGAGAGCTCGGCCGGCAGCTCGATCTGCCGGAACACCTCCTGCTCCGGCATCCCTTCCCGGGACCGGCCCTGGTGATCCGGGTCCTCTGCTCGGACACCGACGTCCCCGAGGCAGGCTTCGACCTGGATGAGAGCAGCGTCGCTCGCATGGCGGACGAGCTGGACCTCCGGAGCGCA
>CAZNWW010000487.1:0-2378 GCA_964576155.1 uncultured Myxococcales bacterium
GGCGTGGCGGAGCTGATGGTCAGCGTCTGGCCCTCTGAGACGAGGACATCATCGTGGAACCACTGGACCGTAATCTCCTGGTTGCTGGAGGCGAACACGGAGAGCACGTGGGTGTCGCCCACGCAGAGGGCCGCTCCCACGGGCTGCTCCGTGATGACGGGGGTATCGCTGACGAACAGGAATGCAGGTGTGCTGATTGCGGTTCCGCAGAAACCGGTGACCTCGACGGTGTAGACGCCGTCATGTGCGGTGGTCGCGGAGGGAATCGAGAGCGTCTGGTCCGTGCCTACAAGGGTCCCGTCGTGGAACCACTCAAATGTAAGCGGCCCGAAGCCGGTGGCTTGAACAGAGAACTCGTGGCTGTCGTCCACGCAGAGGCCAGCGCTCACGGGTTGGCTCGTGATCTCGACCTGCTCAGCCGCAAGAAGGAATGAGGGTTCGCTGGTCGTTTCTCCGCAGCTGTTGGTGACGACGACATGGTAGTCGCCGGCGTCTTCGGTGCCGACGGGGTCGATGGTGAGGGTCTCTCCCGTTCCCACAACGGCTCCCTCGAAGAACCAGGTGTAGGTCAGGGGCTCGGCTCCGGAGGCCTCGACCGAGATCGTGAAGGGATTTCCCACGCAGATCACCAGCCCCAGGGGGGGCTGGGTCGTGATCTCCGGAGCGGTACCCACGGTGAGGAGCGCCGGCACGCTCACCTCCGACCCACAACTGTCTCCGATCTCTGCCGTGTAGAGCCCCTCGTTCCCGGAGAAAAGCGAGGTCAACGTCAGGGAGAAATCCGTTGCGCCCGGGATCTCCGTACCGTCCTTGGACCACTGGCAGGTCAGGTCCCCCGCGCCGGTTGCATCCACCGTCATGGTGAAATCGTCTCCCTCGCACGCAATGCCGCCGGCAGGATCGAGGGTGATCTCGGGCCCGTCAGACACCGAGACGGTGGCCGTGGCGCTGGTCGCCTCCCCCCAGTCGTTGCTGACCACCACATGGTATTCACCGGCATCGAAGATGCTGGCGGGGTCGATGGTCAGGGTCTGGCTCGTCTCCGTGATCTCGAGCCCGTCCCGGAACCACTGGTAGGTGAAGGGCGGTGTGCCGGCCGCATCGACGGACATGATGTGGCTGCCTCCCACGCAGATGGCCGCGCCGATGGGGTGGCTCGTGATCTCGGGAGCCTCGCATGAGATGCCGAAGCTGCAACTGAAGGCGCCGGCCAGCTCTCCCACATCGTTGCCCACGCGCAACACATAGGTCTCCCCTGCAGTGACGGGCAGTTCGAAGAAGCTGAACGTGGGATCCGACCCGCACTCCACGGGCAAGGTTTCAAAGGGGCAGCCCGCCGGAGGAGCTGCGCCCACGGGCCCCATGAGCGCCACGCGCATACCCTGTATGGATGTGGGGAAGACGCCGAGGCTGAACACGCCCGCAGACGGCATCTCGAAGGAGTACCAGACATCGGACTCGATGGGTCCGCCCGGGCACGCCGCGGGGTCTCCATCCGTCGTGGCGTTCTCATTCGTCCCGTCAAAGAACCCGAAAGGCTCGGCGAATCCCTCGGCGTTCTCGCAGTCGTCGTTGGCGGGAGGATTGCCACCGCCGCCGCCGGTGCCCTCGGTGAGCGTCAGCGTTCCCGTGCCGCCCGCTGCGCCCGGGAAGGTGCCGATCCTGAGGTAGTATTCCTGGGCCCCCGCCGAAATGACGATGTCCTCTAGTTCGGATTGGAGGCCGCAGGCATCTTCGTTGCACGCAATGGGCTCCGTGTCGCAGGGAGCGGAGCCCTCGTAGATGGCGATCTTGGTGTCGACGACAGTCTGGTTGCAGGTGCTGACCGTCAGGGATGTCACATCCGGGGACGAGGGCGTGTACCGGAACCAGACATCGCGGTCGATGGAACTCTCACCGAAGAAGTCACAGATGGGGCTGGGATTTCCGTCCTCCGTGGCTTCTGTGTTGTCGAAGGCGTAGGTGCCCGGACCGTTGAGCGGCGCGGCGTTCTCGCAGTCGTCGTTGGCGGGAGGATTCCCTCCGCCTCCGCCTCCGCCCCCGGATTCCTCGGTGATCGTAATCGTCCCCGTGCCGCCACCTGCACCCGGGAAGCTGCCGACCTGGAGGGGGTAAACGAATCCGTTGGTCCCCAGGAGGTCGACATTTGGCAGGATGGACTGCAGTACGCAGGCGTCGTCGTTGCAGGCCAGGGGCGCATTGTTACCGCAGGCGCCGATTCCGCCGTCGAAGACCGCGATCTTGGTATCGACGCCGGTCTGGTTGCAGGTCGTGATCGTGAGCGACTGCACCGAGGGAGACGAAGGCGTGTACAGGAACCAGACATCCTTGTCGATGAAGTCCGACCCGAAGAAGTCACACAGCGGGCTCGAGCTGCC
>CAZNWW010000487.1:2388-3786 GCA_964576155.1 uncultured Myxococcales bacterium
GGCTGTGGGGTGCCGCAGTCGTCGCTGCCCTGGCCGGAGGCGAGCGGGGCGCAGAGGAGCAGGAGGGCAAAGGAGCCGAGCAGCCGTGTGTTCATGGGTGGACCTCAGGGAGTTGGGAGCCCCGGCCCCGAGAACCTGATGCGAAGATCAGGCGGTGCCGATGGAGTGCGGCCACCTTATCATGCAATGCCCAAATTGGGGGAAAAGGGGCCCTGGCCGGGCCGGAGGCTGCCCCGGCGTTCTGGTCCGGCGGGTGCCCTCAGTCCCCGCTGCCGGACCGCTCGCGCATCAGCCCCTCGATGCGCCCGAGCGTGTCGCGGATGTCCGCCAGGACATCCGGGGAGCCGCTGTCTGGTGCGGGCGCGGGTGTCGTGCCCGTGGTGACGATGCGGTCGCGCTGGTTGAGGACCGCGTCGCGGAAGGCGAGGGAATCCCGAATCCCCACCAGGGACAGCAGCGCTCCCTGGGCGGCGCTCTGGCCGGCGGTCTCGACCTTGAGGCAGGTGAGCCCGAGGGCGCGCAGGATCGGTCCCTCGTGCAGGGCGAGGTCGGTGATCTTGTCCAGGGGCACGTTCTTCTGGACCTTGACGAAGATGCCCTTGCTGAAGTTCAGCGAGCGCTCCGTCAGGGCACAGTCGAGGGCCTCGTACTGGCGCCGGGCGAGCAGCTGTCCGAGCCCGAGAACCCAGAAGGGAACGAGGGGGATCGTCACCAGGCAGAAGATCAGCGCGAGCGTGCTCTGGATGAACGAGTAGGCCTTGAGCCGGGAGTCGAACTCGGCCTTTAGGAGGATGGTCTCTTCGCGCATGGTCTTGGGGCTGGGCCGGAAGCCCGCTGCCGCCGCATCATCCGATGGCGGGGCCCCGATGTCAAACCGCGCCCGCCCGCGCGCGCCTCATGCCCGCCTGCGTGCACCTCCTGACCGAAGAAAGACCAGGCAGCCGGCCTCAGCGCCGCTCCAGCGCCTGGGCGAGGGCCAGGAGCGGGGAGCGGTTGGTGATGTTCTCGACGCCGGCCGCGTGCAGGCCGGAGAGGAGGTCCGGCGTGCCGAGCAGTTCGGCGGCGCGCTGTAGGAAGAGGTCATCCCGCGTCAGGACGTAGGCCTGGGCCAGGGCGCCCCAGCACTGGGAGCGGTCGTGGGTGCCCGAGGGCGGCAGGGGACCGAAGTCCGTGCAGAAAGGCAGGGCGTCCGGAGAGTTGGGGGCCACGCCCACATGGTGGTAGGGGGCACCTTCGGTGCTGTCCCAGAAGTCCGGGCCGATCATGGCGTAGAGGGCGCGCACCAGCAGGGTCTCCGCCCGCTCCGCGCGCGCCGGATCCCGGTGGCGCCAGACGGACTCGGTCATGCTGCGCAGGCCGAGGGCCAAGATGGCCTCCTCGAAGTTCTGGCGCACCCGG
>CAZNWW010000488.1:0-3784 GCA_964576155.1 uncultured Myxococcales bacterium
AAGGCCTGCCCCCCGGTCCAATCGGCAACCCCGGACGTGAGGCCATCGAGGCCGTGCTCGCGCCGCCGAAGAGTCGGCACCTCTACTTCGTCGCAAAGCGCGACGGCTCCGGAGGCCACCACTTCTCCAACACCTACAAAGATCACGTCAAGGCCGTGAAGAAGTACCTGGGCGGGAAGTAACTGATGAGCAAGAGCCCCCACGATGACTGCCGCCTGGGCACTGTCGTCTCTATTGAAGGTGGCTTCGCACGGATCCGGGTGAACAAGGTCTCCTGCGACGGTTGCGAAATCGCAGGGGCTTGCCTCACGTCCATGGAAGGGGGGCAGGACGACGTGGTAGCGAGGGACCCGTTGGGGGTCTCCCTGGGGGACCGCGTGGAGATCGGGATCGCCCCCGCGTCCGAGGTCATTATTGCCTGTACTCTGTATCTGGTTCCTGCTATATGCCTCATTCTGGGCGTAGCCGCGGGGGGCTGGGGCGCAGGCCGGCTGGGCCTCGATCCCACCCTCGGTTCCCTGCTTGTCGGATTGCTGTCAGCGGCTCTGTCCCTGTGGCCGGCGCGGCGATATGCACGTCGGGCCGGGGTTGTTCCTGTGGTACTGCGGCGCGAGGAGTGACTTGACATGACGATTGTGACCGCGGCCGTCTTCCTGGGCGCGCTCGGCGCCCTCCTGGCCACGATGCTCATCGTGGCGGCCAAGATGTTCTACGTGTACGAGGACCCTCGGATCGGGCAGGTGGAGAACTCGCTCCCCGGCGCCAACTGCGGAGGCTGCGGTTTCCCAGGCTGTTCGGGCTTCGCCAAGCACATGGTGGGGTCTCGGGACCCCGACGCGCTCTGCCCACCCGGGGGCTCGGAGGTTCAGGCCGCGGTGGCCGCTATCCTCGGCATGGCCGCCGGCGCCGCGGCGCCGAAGACCGCGCAGGTCTTCTGCAAGGGCACCGACGCGATGGCAAAGAGCCTTGGCACCTACGTCGGCATCCACGACTGCACCGCGGCGGATCTCGTCATGGGCGGTCATAAGATCTGCCCGTACGGCTGCCTCGGCCTGGGCACCTGCGTGAGGGCCTGCCAGTTCGGCGCTCTCTCCATCGTCGACGGCATCGCCATCGTCGACGAGGATAAGTGCACCGGCTGCACCAAATGCGTCGCGGAATGTCCCCGGGGCATCATCTCGATGCTCGACAAGGGACCCCGGGTGGTGGTGGACTGCCACTCAGCCGATAAGGGCGCCGCGGTGAAGAGGTACTGCCAGGTCGGGTGCTTCACCTGCATGATCTGCGTGAAGAAATGCCCTCAAGAGGCCATCTCCCTGGTCAAGGGCAACATCACAATCGATCCCGAGATATGCGACCACTGCGGCATCTGCCTAGGCGTCTGTCCCCAGGACGTGATCAACGGCTACCACGGCGCAGGGGCGCAGCCCCTCACCGACGAGCCCGCGGCCGAGGAGGTGTCGACATGAGCCCCCTCATGGCGTTCAAGAAGGGCGGCATCCACCCCGCGGACCGCAAGGAGCTCTCCGCTCAGGCGCAGATCACGCCCGTGATCGCGCCCAAGACCGTAATAGTCCCCCTCGCGCAGCACATCGGCGCCCCCACCAAGGTGCTGGTGAAGAAAGGCGAAGAGGTCAAGATAGGGCAGGTCCTCGCTGAGCCCGGCGGCTTCGTCTCCACGGTGATCCACAGCCCGGTCTCGGGCAAGGTGAAGAAGCTCGCAGACGTGCCCACCGCAGGCGGCGAACGAACCCCGGCCGTCGAGATCATCAACGACGGCGAGGACACCTGGATAGACGGCGTTGATCTCGACGCCACCGACATCGACTTCTCCGCAGCGGAGACCTTCAAGGACAGGATCCAGCAGGCGGGCATCGTGGGCATGGGCGGGGCCGCCTTCCCCACCCACGTGAAGCTCTCGCCGCCCCCGGATAACCCGGTAGACACGTTGGTGATCAACGGCGCCGAGTGCGAACCCTACCTCACTGCGGATTACCGCCTCATGCTCGAGAAGCCCCGGGAGGTCCTCCTGGGGGTCAAGGCCATGCAGATGGTCCTCGGCGTGGACAAGGCCATGGTCGGCATCGAGGACAACAAGCCCGACGCGTACGAAGCCATGAAGGCCGCTGCCACGGGCGACCTGACCGGCATCGAGGTGCACACTTTGCGCACCCGGTACCCCCAGGGCGCTGAGAAGCAGCTCATCGAGGCCCTCCTCGGACGTCGGGTTCCGCCGGGCAAGCTGCCCTTCGCGGTGGGCGCCATCGTGCAGAACGTCGGGACCTGCTTCGCGGTCTTCGAGGCGCTGGCGAAGAACAAACCCCTCATCGAACGCGTGGTCACGGTCACCGGCCGGGCAGCGGGAAAGCCTTCGAACTTCATGGCCCGCATCGGCACACCGATCTCCACGCTGCTCGAGGCCGCGGAGGTCTCCGAGGAAGCGGTCAGGGCCATGATCTCCGGCGGGCCCATGATGGGCCGCGCCTTCCGACACACCGACATCCCGGTGGTCAAGGCGACATCGGGCATCCTTCTCATGGACGCAGAAGAATTCGTCGCCCGCCATGAGCAGGACTGTATCCGTTGCGGACGTTGTGTGGACGCATGCCCCATGGGTCTGGTTCCCTGTGACCTCGCCGCATATGCAGAGTTCGCCGAGTGGGAGGAGGCCGGTGCCGGGGACAACTGCGTGGAATGCGGGAGCTGCCAGTATGTATGCCCCTCGCGCCGGTTCCTGGTCCAGTGGATACGCCTCGCCAAGGCACAGCGGCGGAGGTTGAAGAAGTGAGCACCCCCATCTACCTGCAGTCCTCGCCACACATCCGCGGCAAGGAGGACGTCCGCTCGGTCATGTACCAGGTCGTCCTCGCCCTGGTGCCCGGGATGGTCGCGGCGGTTGTCTTCTTCGGCGTACGTGCGGCCCTGGTCCTCGGAGTGGCCGCGGCCTCGGTCCTCGCGTTCGAGGCCATCTTCCTGCGCATCGCCGGCAAGCCCATCAAGGACTTCGCCCTGGACGGAAGCGGCCTCATCACCGCCCTCCTCCTGGCCATGAACCTCCCATCGGGCATCCCCGTGTACATGATCGTCGTGGGCGCGTTCATCGCGGCCCTCCTCGGCAAGCACGCATTCGGCGGCCTCGGGAACAACCCCTTCAACCCGGCCCTGGTCGGGCGGGTCTTCCTGCTGATCTCCTTCCCGACTGCGATGACCACCTGGCCCGTCACCACCATGACAGAGTTGGACGTCACCACCGCGGCAACGCCCCTCGGTATCTTCAAGACCAACGGCGCCGGCGCGCTGAGCGCCTGGATCGCCGACGCCGGGTACCTGAAGCTCCTCACGGGGAACCGGGGCGGCAGCCTCGGCGAGAGCAGCGCAATCTCCATGCTCATCGGCGGCCTCTTCCTGCTGTGGCGCAAGATAATCTCCTGGGAGATCCCCCTGACCTTCATCGGCACCGTAGCCCTGATCTCGGGGCTCGCCTGGGCAGGAAACCCTGACGCATACGCCAACCCGGCCTTCCACGTCCTCTCGGGCGGCCTGATGCTCGGCGCCTGGTTCATGGCGACGGACATGGTGACCTCGCCGGTGACCCGCAGGGGCCAGCTCCTCTTCGGCGTCGGATGCGGTGTCCTCACCGCGGTGATCCGGCTCTGGGGCGGCTACCCAGAGGGCGTCTCATTCGCAATACTCATCATGAACGGGTTCGTCCCACTGATTGATCGATACATGGTCCCAAAGACCTTCGGGGAGGTGCCCGCATGACTGACCCGAAACACACAGC
>CAZNWW010000489.1:0-2313 GCA_964576155.1 uncultured Myxococcales bacterium
CACTTGTTCGCGATGACCCCGAAGGCCCGCCCGTGGTCCATGGCGAGGGTAGCGATACGTGCGTCCTGGTCTGCCAGCTCTTTGGTAGTGTCCAGGACCAGGAGGACCACGTGGGCGCGAGCCACGCTCCCCAGCGCGCGGATAACACTGTACCGCTCGACCCGGTCTTTGATGCGGGCCTTCCGGCGGATCCCTGCGGTGTCTATGAAGAGGTACCGGCGCCCGTCCTCCAACTCCACGGGGGTATCGATTGCGTCCCGGGTCGTCCCTGGGACCTCGCTTGCCAGGAGCCGCGCCTCGCCCAGGAGCCGGTTGATGAAGGTTGACTTGCCCACGTTGGGGCGTCCCACCACAGCGATGTGTGGAAGGTCAGCGAAGGGATCCGGCTCGACATCGGCGCCGGACCCCGGGAGGAGATCCGTGATGGCCTCCATGAGTCGGCTGATGCCCCGGTTGTGGGCCGCGGCGATCATGAGGAGGTCCGCCATGCCCAGGGACCAGAACTCCGCCGAATCGGCCTCACGTTTGGCGCCGTCCACCTTGTTCACGACGTGGACTACCGGCTTTCGGGCGTCCCGCAGCATGCGAACGATGTCCGCGTCCGCCGGGGTGACCCCGTCCACAGCGTCGAAGAGGAGGACCACCACGTCCGCCTCCTGGATGGCCAGCTCCACCTGTTCCTTCATCGCGCCGAGGAACGCATCGCCCGGGGCTGCGTCGAAACCCCCTGTGTCCACTATGGTCACAGGATGTTCGAGGAGGTCGGTGTTGCCGTAGTTGCGGTCCCTTGTCACGCCGGGGAGATCCTCGACGATGGCGATCCGTTCTCCCATGAAGCGGTTGAAGAGGGTGGACTTGCCCACGTTGGGACGGCCGACGATGGCGATGATGGGGCGCCTCATGGTTGATACTCCACCCGCCTGAGTCCCTTCGCGTGGCGGGACCAGTCCCGCTCGACGCGTACGTGGAGCTCCAGGTTGATCCTGCACTCGAAGCGGGCCTCGAGGGATTTCCGCGCCGCGGTCCCGATCTGGACCAGCATGGATCCCCTCTTTCCGATGATGATGCCCTTCTGGCTGTTGCGCTCCACATGGATCGTCGCTGTGATCACCCGCAGGCGCCGGGGCTGGAGGATGTCCTTGATCCGATCCAGGCTCACCGCCACCGAGTGAGGCACCTCCTGGTGGGTGAGGTAGAGGACCTTCTCGCGAATAGTCTCGGTGACCATGAAGCCTTCGTCACGGTCGGTGACCTGCTCGTCGGGGAACATCCGTCCATCCTCGGGCAGCATGTCCACCAGGGCCGTGACAAGGCCGTCCAGGCCGTCCCCGGTGAGCGCGGAGATTGGGATGATGGCCGCAGCCCCCGCGTCGGAATACGCCTCGATCATGGGGAGGAGGAGGTGCTTCTTCACCCGGTCAATCTTGTTGATGGCCAGCATGAAGGGTGTCCCGGCCCTCCGAATTGCGTCCAGGATGGAGGCCACCCGGTCCCTCTCCTTTGCGGGGTTCTTCTGATAACGGATCGCGTCCACGAGGAGGCACACGAGGTCCACATCCGGCAGGACCTGGAGGGCCGCGGCCACCATTACGCGGTTCAACTCGCGCCCAGCCTCGTGGATCCCCGGGGTGTCCACGAAGGCAATCTGGGCAGAGGCACGGGTGAGGATGCCGAGGATGCGGTGCCGGGTTGTCTGTGGTTTCGGGCTGACGATAGCGACCTTGGTGCCGAGGATCTGGTTCAGGAGGGTCGACTTGCCGGTGTTGGGTCGGCCAATCAAGGCAACAAACCCGGCCCGATGCCCATCAATCTCTTCCCCTCCCCCTGTGGGAGGGGCGTCCCGCCCCGATCGCGCCGCCTCTACGAACTCCGAGATCTTATCAACAACTCCAACCAGATCAATCTCCGTGCAGTCCAGAATCGTCGCGTCTTCCGCCGGCTTCAATGGCGCCACGGCCCGAGTACTGTCCCCATGATCCCTGGCCTTGACCGCGGCGAGGACTTCGTCGTAGTTCGCGCTTGCGCCCCTGGCAATGAGCTGCCGCTGCCGGCGCCTGGCCCGCTCCTCCGGGGTTGCGGTGAGGTAGATCTTCACGTCTGCGTCGGGGAACACCACGGTCCCGATGTCGCGGCCCTCGGCGATGATGGGCCCGCGCAGACGCCAGGCACGTTGGAGCTCCAGGAGCGCACCCCTGACCGCGGGCAGCGCGGAGACTGTACTGGCGAGGCGCCCGATCTCAGGCTCCCTGAGGGCATCGGTGAGGTCCTCGCCGTCGACGATGACCCGGTTGCCGTCCTCGGAACTGCGAAAGT
>CAZNWW010000489.1:2323-3781 GCA_964576155.1 uncultured Myxococcales bacterium
CTCACCGGCGACGCCTGCGAGGCGAACCTCGTCGTCCGTGGGGACATCTGCGGCCAGAGCCTTCAAGGCCACGGCACGATAGATGGCGCCGGTCTCGACGTAGGTGAGATCGAAGCGCGCGGCGAGACGCGTAGCGACGGAGGACTTGCCGACCCCCGCCGGTCCGTCCAGCGCGATGACCAGCTCCTCTCGTTTCTTTGCCACCATCGGAAACTCCGAGCTTGGATACGAACCGGTGGGGAACTATAGTGGAAGGGCCCTCGATTTGGAACCGAAAGGAACGCCGTGGGCCAGATCCTCGTACTCCTGGTGCCCCTCCTCCTGTTGTACCTGCGGGATCCCCCCCTCGGCACCATGACCGCAGACTTGGGCGCTCGCGTCCTGGCCTGGTCCGGCGTCACGGCCCTCCTGGTGGTGGTCCTGCATCACCTGGCCGGCAGAATCCTCCTGGATCTCAGACGGTTCAGGAACCCTGGGCTCATGCAGTCGGCAAACAGCCTGCGTCGGCTCCAGTCCCTCGCGGTCGTCGCCCTGGTGTTCCTCTACTATGTCCAGATCCAGACCTGGTACCTCCCGGATGCGCTCAGCGCCGCGGTGCTGCCCGCCCACGCCCCGTTCATCGGAGACTTCCTCCTGCTCCTCCCCTTCGTCCTGCCTTTCCTAGCGGTGCGGATGGAGACCGTGCGGACCTACGCGATGCTGCGGGGGATTCGACCTACCATCCGGGAGGCCCTGGCGGGCACCCTCCGACTCATCGGGGTGGTGATGATCCCGCAGCTGCTCTATCTCAACACCTATCGGATACTCTTCTTGTCTGGGGGCCCCATGGCCGAATGGGCGGGGGATCACCCTGCCTTCGCGATGGGTTCGGGCGCGTTCCTCTTCTTCCTGGTCTTCGCCGCGTCGCCGGCCATGGTCCGATACCTGTACCCCAGGACCGATATGGCAGCGCTTCCCGGCCTTGAGCCCCTGGACCGGGAACTCAAGGAGCTGGGACGCAGCGCCGGCCTGCGCATCGCCCGGATATACGTATGGCGTACCGGGGCCCAGCGTGTAGCGAACGCAGCGGTGGCGGGGCTCTTGAGGCGGTACCAGCGGTTCTTCATTACCGACCACCTCCTGAAGCGCTTGAGTCTCCCGGAGATCCGCGCGGTCATGGCCCACGAGATCGGCCACTCGAAGCTCCGGCACCCGATATTCAACTACATGCTCGCCCTCTCGGCCGGGGTATTCCTGATCTGGTCGTTGCTCGGCCTGGTGCCGATTCTGGAGGAGACGGGATTGGGTAAGGGCATGACCGGCAGCGTCCTCATAATCATCCTCGACGGGATCTACATCTTCACCATCTTCAGCTTCTTCCTGCGTCGCTTCGAGCACCAGGCCGATATGGTCGCCGTGGCCCTTACCGGGAGCCCGGAGCCCTTCGCAAACGCGCTGCAGCGCCTGGGACAGCTCAAT
>CAZNWW010000490.1:0-3547 GCA_964576155.1 uncultured Myxococcales bacterium
CGAGGGCGACCTTCTGCTCTTCGGTGAGGCGCAATGGTTCGGGTCCGCCGATTGAGAGTCCTTCCTCCGCGGCGACGGCTCGGAAGATGCGCTCCCGGAACTCCTCCACGAGTCCCGCCCCGAGGAGTCGATCCAGGTGGGTCTTGGTGGCCCGGGTGGTGAGGCGCAGCTCGCTCCAGGAGACCGGCCCCCCGGCAACGGCCTCGAGGAGACGGCTCACCACCGGAGTGACCTTGAGCTCCTCGGTCAACGGGGCGGCGGTGCGGCGGATCATCCGCCGGGTCTTCTCCGGCTCGAACTCACCCTTCGCAGAGGTCTTGAGCTCCCTGGGGATCGATCGCTCCAACATGCGGCCGACCGGAACGTGATAGTACGACGCAGCCCACTCGAGGAAGCCCAGCATCTCCGGCGAGAAGGTCGGGCGATCGTCCAGGATCCGCAGGATGGCCTTGTGGTTCCCGTCAAAGGCGGATTCTGCAGACCTGGAGAGGACGTATCCGGTGATTTCACGGTGCCCGAAGGGCACGACCACGCGACAACCGGGGCGCACTGCGGCCTCGATCTCCGTGGGGACCCGATAGTCGAAGCGACGCTCCAGGCGCAGGCCAACCACCACATGCGCGAAGTCGCCCGCGCAAGGCTTTATCTCCGGGTTGCTTGACTTGGGTTGCGCCATCCCTATAATCCGTTTGACTTTTTATTCGGACCACGCGTACGCACGCGGGGTCGCGAGGTGAGAACGCTACGATGCCCCAGTCGACCCTCGACAACCTGATACCCCAGTTGCTGGAACGGGTCAACCTGGTGGACCTCATCAACCAGGACGTCCGTCTCAAGCAGAACGGGAACAACTGGGTCGGCCTCTGCCCCTTCCACTCGGACAACAAGCCCTCTTTCTCGGTGAGTCCTTCCAAGGGGCTGTACTACTGCTTCGGGTGCCAGGCAGGGGGAAATGCGCTCAGCTACATGAAGGAAGCCCGAGGCTTCTCCTTCGTCGAGTCGGTCCAGGAGCTCGCCAGCATGTCCGGTATGGATCTCCCGGACGACTGGAACCGCGGCGCAGCCCGCTGGAAAGAACACCGGGAGAAGAAGGACCTCATGTTCGAGGTCAACGAGATCGCCATGCTGTGGTTCACAGCGCAGCTCCGTGCCCGCCAGGGAGGACCCGCCCGGGAGTATCTCAAGGGCCGGCACCTCGACAGCAAGAACGCGGCAACCTTCGGGCTGGGCTACGCGCCTCCCGAGGGCGGCCTCCACCGGGAGCTGAGCCGCCAGGGCAAGTCCACCGTTACCGCCATCGAGTTGGGCGTCCTGTGGCAGGGCCGGGACGATCCCCGCAAGGTCGGAGACCGATTCCGGGGGCGCCTGGTGTTCCCGATTCGGGACCTCTCAGGGCACGTGATCGGCTTCAGCGCACGGGCCATGGAGCCGGATCAGCAGCCCAAGTACATCAACTCCTCCGAGTCCCTGGTCTTCCACAAGGGCGACATGCTGTACGGCCTCTGGGAGGCGCGGGACGGCATCCGCAAGAGCGGATGGATGTCATTGCGCTCCACCGTGCGGGCCTCACCAACGCTGTGGCCCCTATGGGGACGGCCCTCACGGAGAACCAGGTGCGCCTGATCTCCCGCTTCACGGACCGCCTCGTGGTGATGTTCGATGGCGACGAGGCGGGGACCAAGGCAGCAGACAAGGCCTTGAAGGTCCTCCTCCCGTCCGCGATGCGGGGCACTGTCGTGTCCCTTCCCGAGGGGGAAGACCCGGACAGCATCCTCGAGGCTGAGGGTGCGGCCCACCTCCGCAATCAGGTAGAGCGCGGTGTCCCCTTCCTCGAGTGGCTCGTGCGGCTCATCGCAGGGCGCTCGGAGGACTCCATGAGCGGCCGGGCTGCGGCGATGAGGGACGGCGGAACCTATGCAGGACTCCTCCTCGACGAGATGGAGCGGAGTCAATTCCTGGAGCAGCTCGGACAGATGGTCGGAATCGAAGCGAGGGGCTTCGGTGTTTCAAGAATCGCCGGGCCGCGGCGTCGAGGTCCGACGGTCTTCGAAAATCGCCACCAGGTTGGCAAGAACGAGTTGGACATCGTCGCGCTTTTGATCAAGTATCCCAATCTCCTGCGCCGCGTGCAGGACATGGATGTAGCGCTTGACGAACAATTCAACGAGGTGATCGCAAAATTGATTCAGCGCTTGCTGGACCAGTACGAGGAGACCGGCAAGGTCCTTCCTGCGACCCTCGGTGAGGGAGAGAACGAAGGCGGCCTGCGGGAGATCCTGGCGCTCGCTGATTACGACGTAGCGGACGAAGAGGCCGAGGCGGCGTTGGAAGCGAAGCTTCGGAAGCTTCAGAAGGATCACCTGAAGGGAAGAAAAGAAGAACTCCTGCGCAGGCACCGAGAGGCCGAGCAGCAGGGAGACGCGGAGACCCTGTCACGGCTTGGAAGCGAGTTGGATCAGGTGCTCCGCGAATTGCGTGTGCAGCCGAGCAGTGGCCAGAACTAGCCGAACGGGGACGCAATGGCGAAGGAATTGGTAGAGCAGGATCAGGTCAAGAAGCTCATCAGGCTCGGGCGGAACAAGGGCTACCTCACGGTGGATGAGCTGAACAAGCACCTGTCTCACGACGCTGTGGTGGAGAAGAAGCTCGACTTGATCTTCGCGATCTTGGAGGAGCACGACATCCGGGTGGTGGACAACAAGGACAAGGAAACTGCGGTGGCGCCCAAACAGGCAGCGGCAGCCGCTGCGGCCAAGAAAGCCTCCGAGCCCAAAACCACCGATCCGGTGCGGATGTACCTCCGCAAGATGGGGACAGTGCCCCTTTTGACCCGCGAGGGCGAGGTCGAGATCGCAAAGCGGATCGAGGAAGGCGAGCGAGGCATCCTCGAGGCCCTCCTGGATCTGGACAAGGGCATCGAGGTTCTCCTCGCGCTCGAGGGCAACCTGCGGGATCGGCGGACCCCGGTGAGGGACGTGGTCAGGGACTTCGACGACGATGAATCGGAGAACGGGGACGAGGAATCCCTCTCGACTCACGTGGCCGATGTCCTCGCCGACGCCCGGACCCGCTTCGAGGAGAGCCGTCGGCTCCAGGCCCGGCTCGACTCCCCGAGCATCAAGAAGACCACCAAGAAGCGTTACCGGACCAAGTCCCGCGCCAACCGTCGGGATATCGTGGTGCTCCTCACCAGCGTGCGGTTCAATCGCAGGATCATGGACGAGATGGTCTGTAACGTGAAGGCCAAGGTCGGCCGGATCTATACCTCGGAGCGTATCGTCTACGACGTGGAGCAGCTCGTCGGCATGGACGCAGACGCTGCCGGCGTCATCGTGCGCAAGGTCGAGAAGGGACGCCTCCCGGCCGCGAAGAGCGGCCTCCCCGTCACCGTGGCCGAGGCCCGACGGCAGATCGACAAGGTCGCCGAGGCGAGGATCGAGCTGGACGAGGTAGAGCAATCCGAAGGCGTGGTCATCGACCGCTTCAAGGAGATCTACCGGCAGATGAGCCGGTCGGAGCGCATGGCCGATCGTGCCAAGAGCGAGCT
>CAZNWW010000490.1:3557-3765 GCA_964576155.1 uncultured Myxococcales bacterium
GTGGAGGCCAACCTCCGGCTCGTCGTCTCCATCGCCAAGAAGTACACCAACCGCGGCCTCCAGTTCCTGGACCTGATCCAGGAAGGCAACATCGGTCTCATGAAGGCCGTGGACAAGTTCGAGTACCGCAGGGGATACAAGTTCTCCACCTACGCAACGTGGTGGATCCGCCAGGCGATCACCCGCGCTATAGCGGACCAGGCACGCA
>CAZNWW010000491.1:0-3762 GCA_964576155.1 uncultured Myxococcales bacterium
AAGGTCCCGTCCACAAAATCCAGGCTCGTCACCGGGCCGAGCTCGGTGAGGCTCTTCAACTCGCTAATCATGTTGTCGACGCTTCGTCGTCGAACCCGCCCGCCCCATAGCCGCCGATCAGCGCAAAACGAGCAGTCGTAAGGGCAGCCGCGCGCCGAACCTGCGAGGTGGCCGGAGAATACTGTGAAGTCACAGCCGATCACTGCGTCCCTGGCAGGCGCGGCGAGGTCGTCCAGGTCTTGCAGGAGAGTCGGACGCGGATTGTGCTGAACGCCGCCGGGCCCGAGGAGCGAGGTGCCCGGAAGATCGTGCGGGAGGTCATTGCCCTTCAGGACCGCTGCCGCGAGACCCGAGAGGGGATGCTCCCCCTCTCCGCATACTGCTATATCGAAGAGGCCGGTGGCCAGGAGCTCCTCTGCACAGAACGTCGCGTGGTGCCCCCCTACGATCAATGGGATCCCAGGGAGGGTTTTTCGGACGACCTCTGCCGTTCGGAGGACCGAGTCCAGGGCCGGGGTCAGGGCCATGATGCCAACCAGCGCCGGTTTCGCCTCGGAGAGAGCGTCGGCCAGGTTCGACCAGATCTCGTGTCTGGTGTCGCGGACGGCAGCGGCGTAGGCGCGCTGTCCCGCTGCGTAGGCCGCCAGGTCGAAGTCGAAGACCGCCGTTGGCGGGACATCCAGGAGGAGATCCGCGGAGAGCACCGCAGCGTCCATGCCCTTCGCCCTGAGGTCACCCGCCAGATCGACGAGACCCAGAGGGTATGCGAACTACGCCATTACACCCTTCAGGCTCTTGTACGGTGGATCGATCAGCAACACATCCATGGTCGCCCTCCTTATCGCAACAGTCTCGATCGAGGACGATGAGGTGTCAATTTTGTGACCAGGGTCAAGCCGAGCTATCATCAGGGGAAATGTGGCTGGGAGGCAGAGATGTGCAGGATCCTGGTGTACAATATGTCCGGAGAGCTGGATGACTTCTCACACCTTTTTCCCAACGAGCGCCTGGCCCGCCTGGGCGCTGTGTTGCGGGGCAGCGGCGCCCGCTCCGAGGTCTGGGACCGGGCGAACCTCTGCGACCTCGAAGCGTTTGGTGGAGCGGCCCTCGCCAGTCTCGGAGAGCTCGACTACTCGGGAACGAACGCGGGGCACGAGGGCATGGTACGGGCTGAGGCAGAGCGTATCCTTGACGGAGGCTTCGACGTGGCTCTCCTCAACCTGTGGCATGGCTCCGGTTTCAAGTTCACCATGGACCTGGCCCAGGCGCTGAAGGCCTCCCGCCCAGAACTTCTGCTCTACGGGGTCGGGCAGAAGGTGGACTGGTTTAATGATGCCATCCTGGATCTGCCCGGCAGCGCGCTGGACGGCCTCTTGACCGGACTCGGATACAACGCTGCTGCCCGGCTTGCATCCGAGGGCCTGCTCACCCCCGGGCCGAATGCGCTGCTGCGAGAGACTACGGAAGCTGTCGACCGGGGGAAGGCTACGCTGCAGGTGGACGAGTACCCAGGCCCCGTCTACGAGGCCTCCGTATACGACGGAATAGGAGCGAAGCTCCCAATTTATCCGGTCACCCTATCGAATCAGGCCTGCCCCAATTACTGTCGCTTCTGTCTCCGGCCGGACAACTATGGGCGCGATAATCGCCCTCGCGATGTCAGCGAGGTCTTCGCCGAGATTCGCCATCTCCATGAAGTTCATGGTGTGCGGCACTTCCGCGTCGAGGACTCCACGCCCCCGGCTGGAGCCCTTACGGCCCTCGCGCGCCTGGTTGTGTCGTCCCCCCTCGCTGGACAGGTCCGCTTCTCGGGCTTCTCCCGGGTGGATACCAACCAGGCCGAGGACTTCTCGATGCTCCGAGAGGCGGGGTTCCTCGCGCTCTTCTTCGGCATCGAGTCCATGGATCCCGAGACCCTTACAGCGTTCGGGAAGGGGTTCACCCCCGAGACAGTGCGGGCGACGCTCAGCGCCACCCACGATGCGGGGATCGCTACGGTGGGCTCATTTATCTATCCTGCGCCCGGTCAGACGAAAGAGCAGTTGGCGCGTAACCTGGCCGGGATAGAGGACATCCGAGACGACCTCGACTCGCTGATAGCCCTCCCGGCGGGTGTCTACCCGCCCACGGAGTGGGGCCGAAATCCTGCCAGGTACAAGATCGAGCTAGATGACGACTACATCGCCAAGGCGGCGATTTTTCCGATCAAGCATATCCAGCCGATGCACCTCTGGCCCGAGCCGCCGTTCCGATACGATGTCTTTGGCAAGCCCGCCTCGGAGGTTCGTTTCCGAGATATCGTCGCCGCCTTCGAAGATTTCCTGGCGGTCGTGCGGGGACTGGGGCTACCGGGGATGCCTGACTACTACTACCTGCTGGCAGATCTCCTCGGACGTGATCCCGAAGAGGCGGTGCCTGAGATGGTCGGGCTGATGATCGACCGGGACTATCAAGGGATCGGGGCACTCTTCGGGCTCTCACTCGATCCGTAAGAGATCCTGGAGTCGTCCCAGATCCAGGACCGAGGCGGAGGTCTCCCCTCGGGAGATGATGTCGTTCTCTATCCATGGCTCGACGATGGCATCCAGTTGCTCCGGCCATAGCCCGATCTGCGCAGCCAGCCACCTTAGATCTACTGAGGCCTCTCCGCCGCGGGATGCGTCTATGATGATTCGGGCGACCAGGGAGTGGATGGATGGGACGTCGGGGCCGTCGAGGTTCTCGAAGCGGAGGCGAGAGGCCAGGACCCGGCACACCCAGGAGGCGGTTCGCGGGGACGAGAAGACCTCGGCGGTGAACTCCTCCTTCGACCAGACCATCACATCCGTCTCCCGGGAGTGGCAGACTACGGTCGTCGTGCGCGGTCCCTCGTCGAGGAGGGAGATCTCGCCGAAGACCTGCCCCTGTCCCAGGAGGACCTCCCTGTCGGATTCGCCCTCCGAGCTGTGGAGGCCAAAGATCCGGACCGAACCCCTCATCACAACAAAGGCCTCCGTCCCTGGCTCGCCACGTCGGATGAGTTCATCCCCTTCCCGATAGATTCGTCGTTCACTGGACTCCCGGATCATCATAGAGAGGGGATCGTCCATGGTCTCACGTACCCCGGGTTCGAAGGCCTCCATGTCAACGTGGATTGGTATCACCGGGACGCCGAGTGCTTCGTCGTTGAACTCCGGTGCAACGGCAACGGCGCCGATCCTGCGGAGAAGCGGGAAGAGGCCGGGGTGGAGAGGTGCAATCACGTGCCGTCCGCCTCGACGTCGCGCCTCCCTTACCCCGGTCTTGATCAATCCCATGATCATTCCGGGGTGCTTCCGGTGCTTCTTGGTGGAGCAGAACCAACCCACCGACACCGCGCTCCCCTCGAGACCCTCCAGGGTCGGCGTAAAGTCGAAGTGGTCCATGGCCGGTAGACCGAGAGGACCATCCATGACAAACCGGATAGCGCCGACAGCTTCGCCGCCCTCGATCGCTATGACATTGATCCCCTCAGGGATCCCGTCCCATAGGTCATGTATCATCCCGCCGGCATCCGGGAGTCGGCCTTCTTCCTCCACGAAGACGCTGTGCCGTAGCTGGTAGATCTTTGCCAGGTCTTCTGAGCATTGTGCGATCCGCATCGCTGTATACACTCTGTCCTCCTCGGACATTAATGCCTAAGCCTCTATCTTCCCCTCTTTACCCTCCTGCTTGTTGTCGTAGAATCGCTGGGTGGGGTAGGCGAAGTCCGTGGATAGGAAGCTTCATCCGTGTTTTACCCCT
>CAZNWW010000492.1:0-3759 GCA_964576155.1 uncultured Myxococcales bacterium
AGCCGTTCGATCTCCTCGTAGGTCGCCGGCGCGCTGCAGATCGTGTGAACCAGGCGCTTCTTCGGCTTGAGCCCCCGCACCATCCGAGCTGCGCGAGACGTCGTTGGGTTGGGCGCGAAGAAGAAGTGGTAGATGTCGCAGTGGTCGGGACGGAAGAGGCGCCGAAGGACCCGCAGGTTCTGTCCGAGGCTCGGGCTGTAGGCCCCGGTGCCTTTGTACACGGGCTCCACCACGGAGCGGGAGCCGGGCGCGTCTGCGCCGCGCAGGCCCATGACACGGTAATCGTGGCGCTCCGCGAAGCGGACCAGGTCCCGGGCGATGTTCTTCGCGCTGTCGTCCCAGGGGGGCTGCAGAGGTTTGGAGACCATGAGGATCCGGGCCACGGTCGCTCCTCACGCCTCGCGGAGGTAGCCGCCGGTGTCCCGGCCGACCCGCGCAACGACAGCGTCCACCGCGGGTTTGACCTCGTCGTCCCGGAGGGTGCGCTCGTCGGAGCCGAAGGTCAGGCGGTAGGACAGGCTCTTGTGCCCCTCGGGGATCGGCGCCCCTGCGAACACCGCAACGAGCTCCGTGTCCACCAGGAACTCTCCGCCCGTGGCCTCGACACCATCCATCACGGCCTGGTGGGTCACGGCGTTGGAGACGATGAAGCTCAGGTCGTAGGTGATCCGGGGGAACCGCGGCAGGGGCCGGTAGGTCAACTCCTTTCTGGGGCTCGCTATCATTGACTCGAGGTTCAACTCGAAGAAGCCCACGCCGCCGCGGAGGCGCGCGCCCGCGCAGAGCACCGGGTTCACCTGGCCCATCCAGCCGACCACCCCGTCGCCGGTCAAGTCGCGGATCGCGAGGAGGCGCCCGTCGGTGATCCATGGCAGCTCTGGATGCTCCGTCGCTATCTCCAGGCGGTAATCGCCCCGCTCGTTGATGGCGAGGAGGCGCTCGATGACCCACTTCACCTGGCGGAAGTTCGTCTCGGGGCGCAGCGCGTCGGCAGTGGAGAACACCGCACCGAGATGCCGCTCCTGGTCCGGGATGGCCCCCTCGCCCTCGGGATGGTGGAAGACCCGCCCCAGCTCGAAGAGCATGAGTTCGTCCCGGTGGATCTGGTTCTTCCGCAGCGCGGACAGGAGGTTCGGGATCAGCGAACGCCGCATCACCGGCATGTCTGCGCTGATGGGATTTGCCAGACGGACCGCGCCCTCCAGGGAGTAACCGATGGTTTCCGCCCAGGGCGATGAGTCGAAGGAGTACTGCATCACCTCCACACCGCCGCCTACGACCATGAAGTGCCGAAGTCGCCGCTCCACCATCCGGCTCTGAGGCCGGGGCGGAGGCTGCACCGCGGCGAGGGGTGGCGTGGGCGTGATGTTGTCGTACCCGATCAACCGGCCGACCTCCTCGACGAGATCCTCCGGGATGCCGATGTCCTTGGTTGCACGGAAGGTCGGCACTGTGACCGCCAGCGCATCACCCTTGGCCTCGATCTGGAACTCGAGGCTCTCGAGGATCTCCACGATCCTGTCGTCGGCGACATCGTCTCCGAGCTTCCTGCGGATAAAGGAACACGAGGTCTCGATCACCGTGGGCGCAGGCAGCGGTGCAGCTACGTCGATGAACGCGGAGGTCACCCGCACACCGGGATCCAGCTCGAGCAGCATCCGCCCGAAGAGGCGTGAAGAATGCTCGGCGAAGGCGGGATCCAGGGCCTTCTCGAACCTGGCTGACGCCTCGGAGCGGAGACCGAGGCGCGACGAGGTACGCCGAATAGCGGAGGCATGGAAGGCCGCGGCCTCCAGGATCACGTCGGTGGTATCCGCCACGATCTCGGAGTCCAGGCCACCCATGATTCCGCCCAGACCCACACCGCGATCGCCGTCAGCGATGATCACGTCAGATGGCCCGACCCGACGCTCCTGCTCGTCGAGGGTGGTGAGCACCTCACCGTCCTCACCTCGCCGCACCACGATCTCCCCACCCTTGATAAAGCGGGCGTCATACGCGTGCACGGGGTTGCCCACGTCGAGCATGACGAAGTTGGTCAGGTCCACCACATTGCTGATCGGTCGGACCTCGACCCGGTGGAGCAGGGTCTTGAGCCAGAGGGGGCTCGGCGCTACGGTGATTCCGGCGTAGCAGACCGCGGTGAACCGGGGGCAGAGGTCCTGGTCCTCCACCCGGATCTCGACCGGCTCGTCCCGGGTGAACTCCAGCTCCAGATCCATCTCCTTCAGGGGGCGCCCGGTGAGAGACGCTACCTCCCGGGCTATGCCCCGATGGCTCCAGCAGTCGGGCCGGTGGGTGAGGGACTTGTTGTCTATCTCGATGATCCAGTCGTGGATCGGCGCCAGGTCGGACAGGGGCGTCCCGGAGGTGGTATCCGCGGGCAACACCATGATGCCGGTGTTGTCGTCGGAGAGCCCCAGGTCCGCCTCGGAGCAGGTCATCCCGCGACTCTCGACGCCTCGGATGGCCGCGACCTTCACCTCGCCGCCGGGGAGCGTCGCGCCCGGAAGCGCCACCGCGGTAACCAATCCTTCGGTGCAGTTGGCCGCGCCGGACACGAGGGTGTCGCTGCGATCACCGAGGTCCACGTCCACCAACCGGAGCTTGTCCGCCTCGGGAAGGGGCCGCACCCCGGTGATCCGACCGGCGATCACCGACTCCATGCCGGCGCCGACCTCTTCGATGCCCTCCAGCTCCGCAACCGACAGGGTGAAGCGGTTGGCCAGCTCCCTGGGCTCCAGACCCGAAAGATCCACGTGACGAGCAAGCCAATGCCAGGATATCTTCATGCCCGCCCCCTAGACCTTGCCGAACTGTTCGACGAAGCGGACATCTCCGCCCATGAGGAGCCGGATGTCGTCGATGCCGTACTTCATCATCACCAGCCGGGACAAACCCAGGCCGAATGCCCACCCGGACCATTCCTCCGGATCCAGGCCGCCGAAGCGGATCACGTTGGGATGGACCAGACCGCAAGGGAGGAGCTCCACCCAACCGCTCTGCTTGCACACGGGGCAGCCGTCTCCGCCGCAGACAGTGCACTGGAAGTCCAACTCGAAGCCCGGCTCGACGAAGGGGAAGTATCCCGGGCGAAGCCGGATCACCATCTCACGCCCGAAGATCTCCGAGAGAAGGACCCTCATGGAGTGGATCAGGTTCGCTACGGAGACTTCACGGTCGATGAGGAGACCCTCCACCTGGTGGAAGGTGTGCTCGTGGCTGGCGTCCACAGCCTCGTAGCGATAGACCTTGCCCGGGAAGATCGCCTTGAAGGGCGGCTCGTATTCCCGCATGGCGCGGATCTGCCCCGGAGAGGTATGCGTGCGCAGGAGGTTCCTCCCGGGCATGTCCAGCCAGAAGGTGTCCTGCATGTCCCGGGCCGGGTGGTCCTCGGGGATGTTCAGGGACTCGAAGTTGAAGAACTCGGACTCCGCCTCGTGGTAGTCGGGGATGATGAAGCCCATGGAGAGGAAGATATCCTCCAGCTCCTCCTGGATGTAGCTGAGGGGGTGGATAGCGCCGGTGCCGCGGGGGATCCCCGGGAGGGTCGGGTCGAAGGGCGTCGCCTCCATCCGGCGCCGGATGGCGAGGGCCTGGACCTCCGCTCGTCGGGCCTCCAGGAGCGTGGTCAGCTCCTGCTTCACCTCGTTGACCCGCTTCCCGATCACCGGGCGCTCCTCGGCTGAGACGCTGCCCATGCCCTTGAGGAGCGCGGTGACCTCGCCCTTCTTGCCGAGGAGACGCACCTGGGTCTCC